>JAQTLG010000157.1 GCA_028715025.1 Dehalococcoidia bacterium
TATAAGGAAGGAGAGGTACCTTTCCTTCTCCCAGGTCTTTGCCCCGCTGCCGCCTATGCTCAGCCCGCCATAGCTTTTGGCTATAGCATTCATTTTCTTTTTCACCAGTTTGGCGAAATCTTTGTCTCCCTCGATAATGCCCATGCAGATCGATCGTCGGCCGCGCTTCAATCCGAACGCCCCGAGGAACCACTCAACCGCCGGTTTCTGCGGGTACATCTGGAAGGCATGGTCGGTCTCCTCGGCATCCGAGATCCTGAGCACCGCGGGCAGGCCGAACTGGCCCTGGCAGATCTCCCTGGCAGCGTCGATCCCCTTGTGCCAGGTGGGAAAGATATAGCTAAAATACTTTCTGTTTTCCGGCATGAAGCGGAATATCTTCATGGTAAGCTCCACCACCACACCGAAGGCCCCCTCGCTACCCTTGAACATGTCTATCACCCTGGGACCGGTGGCCGTGCTGGGATAATCGATAGTATTGATGACTCCGCGCGGTGTCACCACTTCCACGCTCAGCACGAGGTTTACAGGTTCACCATAATAAGTGGAAGCCTGCCCGCTGCCGCTGGTCACCACCCATCCGCCCACGCTGGACAATTCCCAGGACTGGGGAAAATGTCCGCCGGTGAAGCGGTGGACGGTATGATATCGCTGGGGCGCATTATTCAGGGCTTCCTCGTATTGAGGGCCCATGCAGCCGGCCTGTACACGGCTGGTGCTGTTCAGCTCATTGACCTCCAGCACCTTATTCATGTGCGTGTTGAGCACCAGGGTGATTCCACCTTTCTCGGGCAGCAGTGCCTTGGTCGTTCCGGAGCCGCCACCGTACACGTATATAGGGATTTTCTTTTCGTTGCAGAAGCCCACCAACTTCCTGACGTCTTCCTTGTCGCGCGGATGCACAACAGCCCCGGTTATCTCGTGGAGCTTGCCGCGCTTGAGGGGAAAGGTCTCTTCGGGCAATTTCCCGTAGCTGTACTTGACCCTGTTAAAATCATCCGCCTGGACATTCTCACCTCCGACTATTTCAATGAATGCTTCAATTGCGCCGGTGTCGACATTGGATGCGGGCACCGGTCCCAGCCGCTGGTTGCCATCGCACCGGTCTTCAAAATATTTCCTGTCAAGTTTGAGTTCCTTCTGAATGAGGTGGAAGTACTCCGGTGACGGCAGCTTGATCTGGTCAGGCCTCCCAATTTTGACAATGGACCTGTATGAGCCCGGCGCAGGCGGGTCCTTGGTCCAATCCGGTATAAACGTTTCTTCAGTCATAATCTCCTCCGATGGGATTTCACTGTTGATCGGAGGAAAAATAACAGAAAAACGGCCGGCTGTCGTTAAGAATTATAATATTGAACCCTTTTTCCTGTACTCCAGGGGGGTCATGCCGGTTTTCTGCTTGAAAATAGTATTAAACGAAGGCTTGGAGCCGAACCCCACCTCAAGTCCGATGGACAGGGCGCTCTGGTCCGGGTTGCTGATGAGGAGCGCCTTGGCCTCCTCCACCCTGTAGTTGTTTACATAACTCGAGAAATTCATGCCGATGTGGTCATTGATAAACTCGGAGAGCTGGTGCGGGGTTATGAAAAGCATGGAGGCAACTTCATCGAGCTTTAATTCGAATTGCCGGTATATCTTATCTTCCTCCATCAATTCACGCAGGCGTTGAATTATTTTATCGGTGCTAAGACCCTGGATCAGCGACTTACGATATTTTTGTTGCTTCTCCTCCCGTGCGACGAGCTGGTAAAAATGGGGATACCTGTTTTCAAACAGCAGGTAGGTAAGGCCCGTAAGCCCGATCAACAAGATGCCTGTATCCATGACCGCGCTGTTGGCCAGGATGAAACCGGTTGTGATCAGGATGATATCCGCCATATAAAACAGGGTAAGGACGATGGAGACCCGAACGGGTTCACGCATAGTGGCGATGTTGATGAACCCCGACTCGAGACGCAGCAGCAACACATATTGGACGAGCAGGACGATTACACCCGCCACGAACACGAGCGTGATCGGATTGCCGGTCGGGTCCGTGAATATGCTGATTACAACGGCCTTGTTTGCGCCCGTATCGATAAAGTAGAACCATGTTTCAGCTACCAGTATGATCGCAGCCGGGGTCATCTGCAATATCAGGCGAAGGGGTATTTTCCCTCCGGGGTAGAAAAACATGAAATATCGTATGTAATTGAGCGAGCCGGATATGAACAGCAGCGTAAGCAATGGATACAGCAGAAAGGGATACTCGAACTGCAGGTTCATCGCCACGAAACACAGTTGAAGGGATTGGATGCCGACCATCACGTCCCGGATAATTCTGAATTTATAGGTGTTATTGACCTTTTTGCGGGTGACGTGTAAAAGGGCCGTGTAGAAGGTCAATATGGATGCTATGCCGATGACCAGTGCCGCCACGTTGGATAAAATGTTCATGTGGATACCGCTTTGCATGATATTATCGCCTATTTCGGGCAATTAAAAAAAGATTTAATAATCATGTCAATATAATAAGTTGTTATCGTCTGACATCGACAGTATTATTTTAATAATTCACTTTTCGCTGATTGATTTAACAGGAGGTCCAACTTGAGACTATTGGGAAAAACAGCCCTGATCAGTGGAGGGGACAGGGGCATAGGCAAGGGCATCGCACTGGCCCTGGCCCGGGAGGGGTCTGATATAGCGTTCAACTACCGGCGCGACGAGGCGGCTGCGAAGTCCACGGCCGCGGAGATCATCGCCCTGGGACGGCGTGCGCTGGCGATACAAGCCGATGTAACCGATTACGCGCAGGTTAAAGCCGCTGTGACTAAAACCGCCGAGACATTCGGCAGGATTGATATACTGGTAAACAACGCAGGCATAGCATCACGTGGGAGATTTGTTGCGGATACCGATGCGGATGAGATGGAGCGGCTTTTCAAGATACATATAATGGGCGCCTTCTATTTCATTAAGGAGGCGCTGCCCGTACTGAGGAAACAGAAGCGCGGTGATATCATCAATATTTCTTCGGTCAGCCCATTCAGCTGTATGGCGGGGCATGCACCGTATGCAGTGGCCAAGGCGGGGCTGAACGCGCTCTCCTCCGTACTGGCCAAGGAAGAGGTGGGGCATAATATCAGGGTGAACACCATCGCCTGCGGCCTGGTTGAGACCGACATGGGCACACGCCTGGTCAAAGGCATGGGCATGGACCTGAAGGACCTGGCCGGCAACCTGCCGTTCGGGCGAGTCTGCAGCCCGCAGGACGTGGGGAACCTGTGCGTTTTCCTGTGTTCGGATGAGGGGGGCTATATATCAGGACATCCCATCTTCCTGGACGGCGGCGCCGTCTATTGAAATGGTAGTCGTTTAAGGTGATTAATCCCAACAGGCACTTCCTGCAGCAGATCACCGGTAATCTCTTGAATATCGATATGTCTTTCTGGCTGATAATGAGAACAATTCCGTGATATTCTTCACGCAGAATCGGTGCCCTGACAGGTACGCTGTTTTAATGGATTTGGGAAGCGACTTCCCCGAGAAAGATACCGTCTTCACGCAGTAGCTTCTGGAGTTCGGCAACGGGGATATTCCTTGGGACCTCGTTTCCCTTGATGCAGAGATAGGCGGCGGTTCCGGCTGCCTGGCCTGTTTTATAGCACATAGGCATTACTACCCAGGTCGCCATAGCTATAATTTGTCCGGATATGCAACTGCCTGCCACCATAACGTTATCCAACCCTTTGGGCAACAAAGCGCGGAACGGAATAGTATACCAGGTGCCAACCAGGTGATTGAAACGCATATTCGTCCCATCAGGCTCCCAGACCTCAAGCCTGTAAGTGCCTGCGGCAATTGCATCATCAAATTTTTTAGCATCAATGATGTCCTGTTGAGTTATGAAGTAATCTCCTCTAATACGTCTGGTGCCGATCAAACCCATTGACACGCCGGTGTTAATAAGCCGGCAATCCTTGAATGCGGGAATCTCCTTCTTAAGCAAGGCCGTAATATCTCTTATTTGACGTCTCTGCTCCATCTCCCCCAAAGCGGCCTTTTCAGGGTCCAACGGGTTAATATCAAACACGCGGGTACCGAAGATCTGGACCACGCCCTTGCAAACGACCTGCCAGAATAATCCCTCGAGAGGGACATTGATCTCACCCTTCAGTCTATGTTGTTCATATATTTTTGCGATTTCGTACATATCAGCGTTATCGGTATCCACGCCTGCAATGCGGAAGGTGGTTGAGTTCGGCATGAGGATGCCGGCGGGGACGCCGTCATTATCACCCGATCCCAACGCAGCGGGAGAACCAGATCGGGTCACAACGTCTGCGCTGCCGGTGGCATCAATGAATATCTTAGCTTTGAGTAGCTCTCTGCGTGTTAATGTCTCAACTACGATGGCCTCTATCTTTTTATTACGCACGATGGTATCTACAACCAGAGAATTGACCCGTAACTTCACCTTGGCTTCGGTCAACATTTCGAAATAGAGATATTTAAGAGTCTCAGGGTCGAACAAATACCACTTGCTTGTGCCCAGTCTGTCATCCTGACCGGCCAGGGGCACGAATTTATCTATACCGTCCTCTACGACCGTATGCAGTTCTAACGCGTCCAAAGACTCCATACGTTTTAGTATTTCACCGGCAATGCCGTCATAGGGCATGTCCATCTCCCCCGTTTCCACGGCGGTATTCAAAGGCCACGTGGCAATCGGGATTTGTGTCGACATTCCTCCCAGGAAGGGGAACCTTTCAACAAGGATGACATCCAGGCCCTTTCTGGCGGCGGCTATGCTTGCGCTAATTCCTGCGGGTCCGCTTCCTACCACGACAACATCTGCTTCAGCGCCTACCGGAAGTGAATTATTAAATCCCCCAGATCTGACGGGCTTCTTTTTCTCCATATTAAGCACACCTCCGGTTAAAGTATATCAGTAGTGTCAACATACGAGAACTGAACTGTGATAT
>JAQTLG010000158.1 GCA_028715025.1 Dehalococcoidia bacterium
CGATAGCCCGGACTGTTTTCAATGGTATGGTGAATGCCGGTGGATTGCTGTAGCCCGCCGCTTTGTTGCACTGGTTGCGGCATCTGCCTGAGTGTGTGATGAATGGTCTCGCCGGGGATAAAAGAACCCTGTGCCGTGATCGGCGCCGGGCCGGGACGGAATATCTCGTGGTGCACCTTCACCCCGGGCGGTAAGTTCTCCGCTCTCTTCTGCGCCGCGCTCTTTTCGGGGGCAGTACGTGACCGGATAAATTGCTCACGGGGCTTGACCTGTACCGCAGGCCTGTTGAGTCCCTTGAGCGGAAGCTGGCCGGGCTGGATGGTCCTGACCTCCCACGTTATCTCCCTGCCACGTATGTTATCAACTTTGTAGGTATATTCCGGGTCCGTGCGGATGCGATACTTGGGTTCGGAAGCTGCTGAACCCCTCTTGCGCACCAGCAGGGCAATGCCGATCGGCGTTGTAAAAGGCTCGGGCGCCAGAATGAGCGCTATGGCCGCCACATCGAGTACGGCGTCTTTAGGTGTATAAGCAATCGTCAATTCTGGTGCCTGATGCTAAATTTCATTTTATTAAGCCTTATCCCGGAGCCAGATTATCCTTTCCGAGACGACCGTTACGGCCTCTTTCTGGTCCTGGCATCTGGAGATGTCGTGGGACAGCTTATCGTCGCCCAGTACTTCTCGTACCCAGCGGGCGAAGTCGTTTTTCTCATCGGTAACATGATGTTTGTAGGTGGAAACATGCATTTTGCCCAGCGCAGTTTTCAAATCATATATGTTGTTCAGTATCTCACCATCATGGCAATAGAACCGCTTTACATCGGGCACGTGCCTCAGTACTCTCTGAGCATCCTCTTTATTTCTTATAGCCATGTTAACCTCCTTCCCCCGGTGTGTTCGCCAATTCTAATTATAATCATACCGTCATATTATAGCTTAATCAACTCTGTATAATCGGGTGAGCCGATATACGGTTATTGGCTCGGTTGGATGATGGTGGTGCGCTCCTCGGTGTCGTTCTTAACGTTTCTCAGTATCGCGAGATAGTCGCTCATAGCGTCGACGTCCCTTATATTTAGGTCCGTATATTTCAGGTAATCTTTGAGCCACGATTTGAAATTATCGGCCAGCGGCCCCATCCACTTAACCTTGTTGATGAGTGGCTGGATGCCCTTGTCCGCCAGGTAATCGGTGGTGACCATGGTATATTCGGCATCCATATCCATGTCGATATATGCGCCGTCCGGTTGCCTGATCTGAAGGTTAGTTATACGCTCGCCGCTCTTACGGCTCATATCGATCGTCATCTTGAGTCCGGAGATTTCAAAGCACGGGGGAGGGTCTTTGACTTTTATATGCGAATCGATACCCATCTCCAGTAACAGCTTGATCAGGTTGCCCCTTACCTTCATGGTGGCAAGGTTCTGTCGCAGTGCCAGGACCATTTCGATATCATTGCGCAGGATATTGCCCTTCAGGATATCCGATCGGATATTGTAGCTGTCGTAGACAGCGAATTGGACGTCCGGGTTGATCCTTTTGGCGCTCCAGAGAAATGCATCGGCTATGATGGGGCCTGGGCCTTTGTTCAGACCCCGCAGGAGGTTCTCGTCAGCCGTGGCAACTATGGTATTGAGTTCGCCGGAAACCTGTTTTACATAGGGTTGCAATACGGCGTCCATATCAGGGCTGTTCCAGTAGATTTTAAAACCGGGAACTTTGGCTACGGCGTTCATTATCTGCGAATATTCAGGCCGGCAGGGGCAAATATGACTCCAGCCCCATTCATCCTCGATCATGAAGTTGTTTGTCGAGAAGATAAAGGGCTGCCCGTTGAAGCCGATGATGTGTCCTCTGTCATCAAAATCCAGCTTGATGCGTCCCAGCAACTGGTTGTTTTCCCAGGCATGCACGATCAATACCTTGTTGCCGTCGGGGCCGGAGATTTCGGTAGGATAGGGCATTTCCGGCTTGAGGCCGATCTGTTCGAACTCGGGCCCACCCATGAATGTTGCTGTATGTCCGCCGACAATAACATCGATGCCGGCTACCTCGTTGGCCAGTTTGACGTCGTCCTGATAGCCCAGGTGTGAGAGGATAATGATTTTATTCACGCCCCTTTTATTGAGTTCAGCTATGTATTTACGGGCCGTGTCGGCGGCTGGCAGGAATACGATATTGTTACCGGGATAACTGAGAAAAGCTGTGTCAGGTGTAATCAGGCCGATAATGCCGACCTTTTCGCCCGCTATGTCATAAATAACATATGGACTGATGCCCGATAGCAACGGCTCCCTGGACACATCCATGTTGGCCGCCAGTACGGGGAACCTTGCACGTTTCACCAGGGCTGCAGCCTCCTGGACATTTTTTGAGAGATCATGGTTTCCCAGCTCAAGGGCATCAAACTCCATGGCGTTCATGGCATCTATGTCGGCCATTCCCTGGAATTTGGTCGTCCAGATGGTTCCTTCCAGCACATCGCCCGCATGTAGCAGCAGAACGTTCTTTTCCTGGCTGCGAATGTCCTCAACAGCGGATTTGAGCAGGCTATATCCGCCTGCCGTAGCCACAGTATCCTTGCCGTTGACCTTGAGCAGCACACTGTGGGGTATCACGTATGAATGTGTATCATTAACGTGAAGGACGGTCAGGGATATGGGAAGCGTCGTTATCTCCGCCGGCTGAGAGGCCGTTGAAGCAGAGGGTGCGCAGGCAAAGGCAGGCAGAAGAATTATCAGTAATAAAATGAAATTAACTAATGATGGTCTGAAACGGATCATTTCTAACTCCTGCTTGCCGGGTTGCGGATATTATATGCTTTTCAGAGTGCTTTCCAAAATGTCTCTTTGTGATCGCCGGGATTGTAGAAATCGGGAACAGTGCTGACATGCCTGTAACCGAGCGTTATATACAGGGAGCGGGCTGCCTCATAGTTGGGATTGGAGGAGGTGTCGATCAATATAAGCCGACCCCCAAGTTTTTTAATATGATCGGCTGCCATGGTGAAGAGGGTGCTGCCTATGCCTTGGCCCTGAAACCGGGGTGAGACTGCGCACCAGTACATATCCCACGCGCCGTGCGTCATCGGAGTGGGACCATAGCAAAGGTAACCGGCGAAATCGTGCTCGAATTCAGCTATTATAAAATAGTAGCCGCAGTCTTTCGGATCATTGAAATACTCGTCCATGATCTCGCCAAGCACCGTCAATTCGTCTGGCAGAAACGCCCCTGTCTCATCGGTCACACTGATGATACGGGGCCTGTCGGAAGGAACGATGCCTCTTATCTTGACTGTCAAGGTCTTACTCCAGAGCGAGGTCGACTATTTTTTGCATCAGATCGGCATAAGTCATGCCTCGCACATCTGCCTGGAGAGCGATACCCAGTTCAGGTGTGATGTCGGGATTGGCATTGACCTCCAGCACCTTTATGCTGCCGTCAACGTCCTGTCTCATATCTACCCTGGCATATCCCCTGCATCCTGCCGTGCGGCAGGATGACAGGACCGTTTCAGTGATGCGCTCTCTTAAATCTCCATCGACCTCTGCCGGACAAGATACGGCGGTGTTTATATAATAGTCGGTTTCCTCGAACCATTTTGAATCGAAAGTCAATATGCGCGGCAGGCCCGGCGGCAGGGTATAGACGATCTCGGATATCTCAATCAGCTCGTGCACTGAGTTCCCCAGGATAGATGCATTGAACTCGCGGCCGTCTATAAATTCTTCCACCAGGGCACTGCCCCGAAATCGGCTGCTGATCCGGACAACCTGTTCCTTCAACTGCTCCATATTGGAAACAATATTTTCCGGCGAAAGCCCATGGCTGGCATCCTCATCTCGTGGCTTCACAATACAGGGAAATCTGAGCCGGAAATCGCGAATATTGGCCGGTGTCAATACCATAAAGTCGGGTGTGTCTATACCCGCATCAAGCAGAACGTTTTTAAAAGCCGCCTTGTCCAGAGTCAGGTCCAGTACGCTGGAAGGATTACCTGTGAAAGAGAGCCCCATATCCTCCATCATGCGTGCCACCACCGGCTCCGTATGTGGCTGGTCTTCGAAACCCTCGAAAAGATTGAAGATTACGTCGGCCTGGATGTTGCGCAGTACATGCGGAACACTGTCCAGAGGAAGTCTCAGAGGAACTTTTTCGACCTCATGCCCCCGGCTGATAAGAGCGTTCTTGACGGCCACGACCTCCTCTAAAACACCGGTTATTGCCTCGTCCTCTCCATTGGGAATTATTATTTCACATGGAGGATCGTTATAAATAATGGCAATTTTCAAAGGCATAAGCTACTCCTCGTCAATGCGGCTTCCAGTATTGTCCGGATCAGTCGCTGATAGGTCCAGCCTATTTTAGAGGACATGATGGGCAGGTCTCCTGAATCCGGATTAAGCCCGGGCAAGGGATTGATCTCCAGAAAGTAAGGGATACCATTCGATGTCACACGGAAATCGACGCGGGCGCAATCGCGACAGCCCAGCGCCTCGTAAGCCTTGATGCTGGCCTCACTGATGCGTTTAAGCGTTGCCCCCGAAAGTTTGGCCGGGCATTCATAATCCACAAGTTTACGCCAGTCACGCTTGATTTCCAGTGAGTAGACGAATGTTTTATACTTTCTCTTCGGCACCACCCGCATTATACCAACGATGGAGGGAGGATTGTTGCCGGTTATTCCCACCGTGATCTCCTCTCCGTCGATATACTTCTCTATGATTGCGGGCTGATCATACTCGCGCAGCAGAGCGCGGGCGGCAGCCAGTGCTTGGCCGGCCGTATTTACACGGGAGGTCAATCTAATACCCTTGCTCGAGCCTTCGAAGGCGGGCTTGACGAACGCAGGCAAAGCAATAGTCTGCCCTTTCAGAGCTTTGATATCCTCCGCGCATTTAACCGTTATCCATGGAGGAGTGGATACACCTGCGGAGCTCACGATCTGCTTGGCC
>JAQTLG010000159.1 GCA_028715025.1 Dehalococcoidia bacterium
CTCCAGCAGACCATGGCTCTCAAGTAATTGCTTATGCCATAATATTTGATCCAGCAACTCTTTTGTTCCTTCGTTGCGGTCCGCCCGACACTTTAAACCCGG
This sequence comes from Dehalococcoidia bacterium, assembly GCA_028715025.1. Lineage (GTDB taxonomy): Bacteria > Chloroflexota > Dehalococcoidia > GIF9 > UBA5629 > CAIMUM01. The sequence goes on from JAQTLG010000159.1 coordinate 103, forward strand.
TATCTGCCATTGCTCCCCCTTTTTTACCAGATCGATCGTCACATTCAGGTTGTTAACCAGTTCATCGGTGCCGGCGAGATCCGACTTGTTGACCACAAATATATCGGCGATCTCCATTATGCCTGCCTTCATAGTTTGAATACTGTCCCCAGTGCCCGGAACAAGTACCACGACGACAGTGTCCACATGGCCGACTATATCCAGCTCTCCCTGTCCCACGCCGACCGTCTCAAGCAATATATAGTTCTTGCCGGCAGCGTCGACCAGGTCGATAATCTCACCGATTGCGCCTGTTAAACCGCCTTTTACACCCCTGGTGGCCAGGCTGCGTATGAATACGCCCTCATCGGTGTAATGCTTCTGCATGCGTACCCGGTCACCCAATATGGCGCCCCCTTTAAAGGGGCTAGTCGGATCCACGGCCAGCACCGCAACGCTGGAGCCCCTCTCCCTCAAAAGCGTGGTAAGGCCGTTGACCAGTGTGCTCTTGCCGGCCCCGGGAGGCCCCGTAATGCCTATGCGATACGCCTTCCCGGTTTGTGAGGACAGCGATTTCATAATCTCGGGGACCTGCGCACTGCCGCTTTCGACAAGGCTGATAAGCCTGGCCAGCGTCAGATCGTCACCGGGCGGAAGTCCCCGGATATCCTGCCCGCTCAAATGCACGCATCCTCCACTATCCGCTTTTGCATGCATCTACCCTCCTGATACATAGCCGTGCGGATCCAACAACCTCAACAATGCGAGTTCCTGCTCATCGGGAAAATCCAAGAGCGTCACCTCCGCGGCTGCCTTAATCTTCCAGCCGCAGTTATCCTGGATTTCATCCTGTTTGGCAACGGGGCACTTACTGTCGATCCCCGATATACAGCTGGTGAGAACAAACCGTCCATCGGCGTCCTTACTGAAAACGCCCCTATCTGTAACAAGAGTACTGACCCTGTCGCCCGGTGACGTCAGGTAGTCCAGTTGCTCGACGCAGCGTCTTTTCGACTGCGCCGTGACCACAATCACCTCCGCAGCGCCGCTGGTATTATCATTATTTCCACCCGAGCCGCTGATATAAGTATCCGCGCCCACACGTGTGGTATTGATATTTCCCCTTTCATCGATTTGAGCGGCGCCTATAACGCTGAGGCACTTCGCTCCCTCGCCTGAGATAATGAATCCATACATCTCGCTGGTGTCGATAAGCATATCCGCAGAAGGCACATGGTATACGCTCAGCAAATTGGAATCACCCGGAGAAGGCTGGTATCCAAGCACTCCCGAACCGAGAATCAGCTTCACGCCGATACCTTCCTTCCTGAGACGGTAATAGGCCAGCCAGGCGGCGAGTCCCGGTGCGCCGATACCGGCCAGTAGCACCTGATATCCGGACTCCTTCACCCGCTCAGCGATAACCCCGGACGCCGCAATGATCATTACTTCTGTACGGCTGGCGTCGCTTTCAGATACCGCAGGACTAAGACCTCCCTTATGATTCGTGGCATTGAGTTTGCTCTTGAGGGCTAATATACGTTCAGATCCGAGACGGTTCGTGTATTCCTCCTGATCGCCGACATCATATATCCACCTCTTCAACCACGCGTCCAGCAGGACCGGTTCCCTGCTGACCTTTCTCTGTTCAAGCATGAATTCGTAGTCTTCACCATAGCTGTCAACACCTTCGATACAGGAGAAAAGGCCTTCGGGATGAGCTCCTATCGGACACAGGGAAACCGATTTTACCAGATAGCCCGGTATGCCGACCAGATAGGAATGACGACGAATGAAATCATGATCGACTATTTTTTCGGTCGTTACTATCACTCCCCCCTTCGATGCTCTGGGCCCCCATAATGTATCCTGCGAAACGGGCGACATGATGGTATTGCCATACCTGTCAGCAGCCAGGGCGTGGACAATGGCTATGTCCGTATTCAGAGCCTTAACGGCGCCGATCTTTCTGCTGCTGTTAAAGGGGTCGGCTATCTCGATGAAGCAGCCCTTGTTCTCCGCCGCCATGCTGCTTCCGGCAATGGACCTGGTGGGCATGAAACCCACACCCAGTGCACCCGCCATCAGCCTCTGCTGCATGGAATAGAGCGTCCAGTTCTCGATCTGCACCTTCTTTTCGCGCCAGGCCCTCTGAATAACATGGCTCGGCCCCGGATTGGGGGCGGTATATGAGCAGCCACCCGAGATGATCTTTTTGACCAGTCCACAGTGAACCAGGTTCAATGACAGATTCCAGGTTACGGACATGACCAGAGTAAAGCCCGGCTTTTCGCCTCTATACCGGCGCATGATCTCACACACAGCAGCGTTGGCGTTCCAGCCCAGAAACACGGACATGCCCGCTTTGAGGTTTTTTTCCAGCGCTTCGCGCAGGCTGACGATCTTGTCCTGTCCGGCCGGCGGCTCGGAGGCGAACATCTCCCTGAAATATTCTTCGTTTTTCATAACAGAATTAATTTTCCTAAACGATATATCATATCAGACATATCAGCACCATAGTCAAAGGCCCCTCCAGCATGGATCACAGAATACGACCGCTATTTCTTGAGAATATGAAGGTTGAGACAGCCCAGACCCACATTGTGTGCCATTGCAACTTTGGGCTTATTGGGTATCTGCAGTGCGCCACCTTCGCCTCTCAGCTGGCGGACGAGTTCGCCTATTTCAGCAACTCCTGTAGCTCCCAGGGGATGTCCTCTCGCTATGAGACCGCCATCGGTATTAACGGCCACCTGTCCGTCTATCTTTGTTTTACCTTCCAGGAACCATTTCCCTCCTTCTCCTTCCCTGCAATAGCCGAGTGCCTCAATGCAGATGAATCCTCCGCCGGCGAAAGGGGCATGGCACTGGACTATTTTAATATCCTCAGGTCCTATTCCGATCTTCTCGTAGGCCTCCTTGCTCACCCTGGCGGTCAGCTTACCTCCCTTGAAATCGCCGCCTATATGCGGGCCGGGCCCGCCCATCAGATCATTGTAATCCGGGGTGCCTGCAAAGCTTCCGGCCACGGTGATAGCCCTGCTGTCTCCGTATTGTTTGGCCTTTTTTCTGCTGCAGATGATGGCCGCCGACGCACCATCACTGATAGGACAGCTCATGAGGAGAGTAATCGGAGAGCAGATCATGGGCGAAGCCAGCACATCAGCCGCTGTATATTTTTTCTGGTTATGCGCGTAGGGATTGAGCGGCCCGTATTCAAAGCACTGAGCCGCCTCGGCCGCCAGCATTTCAGCAGTGTCGCCGTAAGTCAGCATTCTCCTTTTGATGGCCATGGCGATGCGAGCCGGCGTCACATCGAGCCCCATGTAGTGAAGGTGGTACTCCTTATCCTGCTCGGGCACGCCGCCCGGGATGAGGCCCTTCCCCATCTTTTCGTATCCCGCTACCAGGACGACATCATACCTGCCTGAAGCCACCGAAAAATAGGCCTCCCTAAAGGCTGCCGAGCCGCTGGCACAGGCCTGCTGCATCTGGCTGATGGGAATGCCGGTCCAGCCGAAGTTCTGTACGATCATCCTGGCATCGGGGAAATGTCCAAGCTCACTGCCGACGTAGGCAGCCTGAATATCCTTAAACGGGATTCCCGAATCTTTCAATGCGATCTCTATGGGCACTTCAGCCATCTCGATGACTGACTTGTTGGGCCATCTGCCGAAACGAAGAGTGCCCACTCCCATTACTACTACTTCATTCATTGTTATGTTTCCTCCGTCAAACTCAGCAATTTAAGCCTCGATTTTCATGCAGCAGGCTTGAATTTGAAGGCAATAACGTCATTGCCCGCTTCATCCTGCTTGACCTTGTCCACGTAGACTTCCACGTTCATCCCAAAGTCCACTGACTTGAGGTCACATTGATCCAGGATCGTATATATATGGACATCTTCCGGCATCTCGACATCCGCCTCCATGTAGGGGGGCTCTATAATGGTATATACGCTCTTCCTGTCAACCTGGCTGAACGTATAGACCTTGCCGCGGTCGCTCAGATTGAACACCTCTACATCGGCGGATCCGCACTTTCCGCAATACTTTCTCTTGGGGAAGAAGGTCAGTTTGCAGCTTTTGCAGCGGCTGGCCACCAGATGATATTTGCCATCGCTGCCCATCTCAAAAAGGCCTTCCTGCAATGGAATAGTCATTTTCTCTGCACCGGCTACATTTTCGCTCATTTTCAACTCCCTCTTATAAACAAAGCTATTTCTTTTCTATCGGCGCCATGCCTGCTTCCTTGCGGGACAGGTTGATCAGTTCGAAGTAGCCGTCTTTCAGGCTTCGATGTTCAACTCCTAGTTCCTTCGTCATCAGGCTATTGTCAATGTGAAACATTTTCATGACAGGGAATGCTTCATTGAAGGTAACCTGCATACCCGGTATAAATTGCTTCCCGATTTCGGCCATTTCACCGGCTGTACAATAGTGGCCGCCTATGTGATAAACGGGGCTTAGCATTTTCGGCAGGAACAATGCCCTTACAACAATCTCAGCGATATCATCTACATGAGCAAGCACAATGGCCTGCTTGGATGAATACGGGAATGGCACAGGGTTACCTATTCCACCCTGCGTACCGATCAGGTTAACACCCCTGGCTCCAATTCTCACTCCGGGCCCGTAGACACCGGGAATACGTACTGTTATGATCTCCATTTGCAGAAGCCTGTTATACTCGCGGGCCAAATGCTCGCATAGATGTTTACCTATACCATACCCCACGGTCGGCCTGGCGGGAGACTGTTCGTTCACCGGTTCAGGTCCCTCCCAGGGAATACCATGATATTGTATTGAGCTGGGGAAAATCACCCGCTTGATGCCGGCTAGCCTGGCTGCCTCAAAAACGTGGAAGGTGCCTGTA
>JAQTLG010000160.1 GCA_028715025.1 Dehalococcoidia bacterium
TATGGCTGAAAGCCTGAAACTGTATATCCATGAGCTTCAAACCACCACCGCCGCCAGGGAGCGCATTGAAAGCGAACTCAGGGTGGCGGCCGAGATACAAATGAGCATGTTGCCCCGCGATTTCCCGCCATTCCCCGACAGGCAGGAATTCGATATTTATGCAAGGATCAAACCGGCAAGGGAGGTGGGCGGGGACCTGTATGACTTTTTCTTTGTCCAGCCTGACAAGCTGTGTTTTATCATAGGCGATGTATGTGGAAAGGGCATTCCGGCAGCCCTTTTCATGGCTATTTCCAAAGCCCTGCTCAAGACGTCGGGGATGGCGGGCTCAACGCCGGATCAAATGCTGGCGCAGACGAATAATATCCTCAACCAGGGAAACGATACCAGCATGTTCGTCACCGTATTCTGTGCCGTTCTCGATACGCGGACTGGGGAACTGGTATTTTCCAACGGCGGCCATCCACCACCCCTGCTGGGAAATAATCAGGACGGCTTCCAGTACCTCAGCATACCCCGTGGATTTGTCATCGGCCCGCTTCCGGATATGGCCTTTACCTGCCAGAGGGTGGTCCTCAATCCGGGAGATACGATTTTCCTGTATACGGATGGTGTAACAGAAGCCACCGATATAAATAATCAGCTATACTCAGAAGTAAGGCTCCGCCAGGCGCTGTCAGAGGCCGGAGCTGCAGATACCACGGCCTTGGTCAGGGCCGTACATGAAGATGTCGAGGCTTTTGTGCGCGATGCCCCACAGGCTGATGATATAACAATGCTCGCACTCAGATTCCAGGGAATGCAGAGTGGCCGGGGTGAATTATGAAAGAATCAGAACTGCTCAAGGTGGCCGATTTGAATCTCATCGAGTTCTGGCGAGAAAGTTCGAAATGGATCCCGAATACAGAGATCGTTGAGAAACAGGAAACCGTATTCATAGATTGCGGCATTGACTTCCCCGGTTGCAGCCTTGTGTTCAACTTATCGGAAGATTCGGAACAGCCTGCAGAATTTATTGCCCGCGCCAAAGCCTTTTTCTCCGGCAGAAAACGTGGCTTCTCAGTCATACTGCGGGGCCATCGTGACCAGGACATTATTCAACATTGTAAAGACCAGAAAATATTCCTGGTCGGCGATTCACGCGGCATGGTGCTGGACGGCAGAGCCAAAGGCGGGGAAAAGCCCGGGAGGGCGGAGCTGCGCTGGGTCAGAAGCGCCGGGGGACTGCAGGATTTCAGGTCGGTTGCCGCGGAATCATTTTTAGACCTGTTATTTCCGCGGGAGGTCAGTGAAGCTTATTTCACGCACGTTGAGCGTGTGCTGAGCCCGTTCTCAATACTGGCAACGGTCTATTTTGAAGGCGAGCCAGCATGCTGTGCCATGGCCATGCTCAGCCACGGCATCGGTGGGATCTACTGGGTGGGCACGACCAAAAAAGCGCGAGGCAAGGGCCTGGCCAAATACTGTGTACAGGAAGTCAGCAACGCCGCGATCGATATGGGCGCACGGGTGGTCGTGCTGCAGGCAAGCCATTTCGGAAGCCCTGTATATCCCAGGATCGGCTACCGCGAGTTCAGCACATATCCTCACTTTATTTGCTCGAGCAGATGAGCGCAAGGCTCCTGTTTATTCAAGAGCTGGCTGCCACGTATCTTGATCCCCAATTATTTAACATAAACCATTGCGCGGTGCTAAGATAGTTTTAACGGTGCCTTATGAAAAAGAAGACAGTCGCGTACTGGAATATTTATGATGCGGAAACAAAGGCATTGATACAGAAAGAAAGGGCCATGACGCACCACGCCATGCCTACCGCCGGAGTATTGATCATCGGCATACCAGGCAAATTTCACGCAATTGTGAGGGATTTCAAGTTCAAGGGCATAAAAAATAATCTGCCCTGCTATGACATTTACTTATGAAACAGCAATTTACAGTCACCGGTGAAAAAGTCCGCGGCTTAAAGCTGATCAGCTGGATACTGGCTTATGCGGTCTGGATATTTATTTTCCTCATACCCGTCATCGGGATAGTGCTGATTTTGATGTACCTGTCGAGAAACCGAGCGCAGCAGGGCGGCAAGGTCATAATAGATAGAAGCGAAGCTCAATATAAAAAACTCAAGCCGGGGCCTTGAAGCGCAGCCGTATAGCATGCCGCTTATTTCTTGCGCGCCTTAACTTCCTGTTTCCGCGGCCTGATGCCGTCCAGTACGATCTTATATATCATATCTGCGATCTCAGCAGGGGATAACCTGCCTTTGGGGGAAAACCAGAATACGGTCCGCATGATTATGCTGGCGATTATCAGTACTACGAACCTGGCGTCGATATCGGCGGCGAAGTCACCCGTCTTTTTCCCGTCCTCTATGATATTGAACAGGAGCTCGCTGTAATAGTCGCGCAGCGCGACGATCCTTTTTCTGTGTACGGGAGACAGGTGTCTTATCTCCGAATCGTACATCATCTTATAGCGCCTGCCTATGACCAGCATACGCTCTACATGTATTTCAATAATCCTCTTTAAACGTTCCACAGGAGCGCCCCGGCTGTCGCTGGCCACAGGCTCCAGCAATTCCAGAAAACGCTCCAGCTCCTCCTGCATCGCCTCGTAAAGCAGCTGCTCTTTGCTCCGAAAGTAGTTGTACAGGTTGGCGGCTTCAAACCCGCAGGCTTCCGCGATATCCCTGAGGCTGGTCCCGTTATAGCCGTTCTCCCAGAATAAATCGATGGCGACCTCGATGATGGCCGCCTTGCTGGCAGCTTTGTTGGCTGACCTTTTGCGCATTTTATAGCCGGATCCCGCACGTTTAACCATTTCAAGTTAATGTACATTAACTAATTATGTTTGTCAATTGTGCCTTGACAGCCATGTTATAATCGTATTGTTAAGCTTAATTAACAACTGTTAATTAGATTATCAAGTGATTTTTAAATCAAACGAGGGAGGTTGTACGATGGCCGATCATTTCGATCAAAAGCCCTGGCTCAAGTCCTATGATAAGCATGTTCCGCCTAATCTTAAATATCCCGAAAAGCCCTACTGGGAGATGGCAAAGGAGGCGTTCATAAGATTCCCAAACCGCGCGGCGCTGCACTATATGGGCCATACATTCACCTTCAAGCAGATGGATGATCTGTCCAGCCGCTTCGCCAATTACCTGATCAGGAACGGCGTGAAGACAGGCGAGATCGTGGGGATCAACCTGCCCAATCTGCCCGCCTACTATATCTCCATGCTGGGCTGTCAGAAGGCCGGCTGCGTGCTGAGCGGCGTCAGCCCTCTGCTCACCACCGACGAACTGAGAAATCAGTTGAAGGACTCTGGAGCCAGAGTGCTGGTGGCGCTGGACGCCCTGATCCCACGCTGGAAGGAGGCGGTGCCCGGCACTGCTGTAAAACATGTGATCGCCACCAGCATAGGCGACTACCTGCCCCCGCTCAAGGCGAAGCTGGGCAAGATGCTTAAGAAATTCCCCACTGCCGAGCTCGAGCCGATCGAAGGGGTCACGGTCATACCCTTCATGCAGGTCATGCGTAAAACGCCTGCGGACAAGATAGAGGTCAAAGTGGATGTAGATGATGTATTCGCCATCCAGTATACCGGGGGAACCACGGGCCTGCCCAAGGGCGCGGAGATAACCCACCGCAACTTCGTATCGCAAATAACCCAGTTCACCACCTGGACGGATATGCAGATGGGCAAAGAGGTCGGGCAGACAGCCTTCCCTCTTTTCCACATAGCCGGCCTGATGGTGAGCATGTCGCTTTTCGCCAATGCCGTGCCACAGATCGCGATACCCAACCCGCGCGACCAGAAAATGATCATATCCACGTTCAAGAAATACAAACCCGACATCATCGGTAACGTGCCGACCGTTTATATTGAGCTGATGAAGCTGCCCGAGTTCCGTACGCTCGACTTCTCCCGGCTGAAGTATTTTGCCAGCGCCGCAGCGCCCTTCCCGCCCGAGTATATCAAGGAGTTCGAGCAGATTGTGGGAGGCGCCCAGCTGATCGAGGTCTACGGCCTGACCGAGACCATGATTATCACCGCACTTCCGCGCAACGGTCAGAAGAAGCCGGGGTCGGCCGGGGTGCCCTTCCCCGATACTATGATCAAGATAGTCGACCCGGCTACGGGCGCGACGCTGCCCTTCGATGAGCCGGGCGAGCTGATAGTCAGTGGGCCCCAGGTGTTCTCCAAAGGCTACTATAAAAAGCCGGAGGAGAGCGCCAACGCAGTGCGCGATGGGTGGTTCCATACCGGCGACATAGCGCGCATGGATAAGGACGGCTACGTCTTCATCGTCGACAGGCTGAAGGACATGGTCAACGTGTCCGGCTTCAAGGTATTCACCCGCGAGCTGGATGACCTGATCATGGAGCATCCCGATGTCTTCATGGGCGCGACCGTGGGTATCCCTGATCCCGACAGGCCTGGCAACGAAATGGTCGCCACTGCTATAGTCCTGAAACCAGGTATCGAAAAGAGCGATGAGGAGAAGACCAGGATCATCGGTTACCTGCGGGAAAAGGTGGCGCCTTACAAGGTGCCCAAGAAGCTGGAGTTCGTGGACCAACTTCCGACCAGCGCCGTTGGCAAGGTACTGAAACGCGAGCTGCGCACTATATTGAATCCCAAAGCGAAGTAAGGACTCCGGTGAAGACCTGTAAAACACCCTGTGCGGCACATACATCCATGCCTCGGTTATCTGCAGCCATTTTCCCGGGCGTATGAACAGCTGCGAATTACATCGATCGATGGCGGATATGCCGCCGGCACAAATACTCATTACTTATACGGAGGAACGAATTGAAGGACTTCGAAGTTATCGTCATCGGCGCGGGGCTGGGTGGTATCTCTGCAGCGGCATCGCTGGCCAAAGCCGGAAAAAAAGTATTGCTGCTTGAGCGGCACAACGTGCCGGGAGGCT
>JAQTLG010000161.1 GCA_028715025.1 Dehalococcoidia bacterium
TTCAGTTCGTCTTCCCTCCCTTCCAGGCCGTGTTTGGACAGGCGGAAGCGGGTGCCGTTAAAGGTATTGGTCAGCAGTATGCGGGCGCCGGCCTCCATGTAGGCGCGGTGCACTTTGCGGACGCGGTTGGGATGGTCCACGTTCCAGAGCATGGGTGGGTCACCGGGGTTCAGTCCTGCCTGCTGCAGCATGGTGCCCATGGCGCCGTCGGCGACGATGACGCCGGAATCTTCGATTAAGTTCCGCCAGTGGTTCATATCAGTTTACCCCTGTATTGAATGTTAAAGCGGGAATTCGCGTGCCGGCTCGCTGGTGTCGCTTTCCTCGTTGTCTCTTCTCTCGGGGCAATCCTCGGTCGTGAGGTCGCACCATGAACAGCCGGTATGGGAAGGGAATTTGGAAGGGGGGACAGCAGACTCGAGGATATTCAGGAAATAGGTCACATTTTGCTTGAACTTATCATCGATGATGTGGTGCGGGACCTCGGAACGTCCCGTTTTATAAACGACGCAGCCGTCGAGTTTTTTACCTCTATACAGACCCGTGGCGTAGGGCAGGAACATCATATACAGGGCCACCTGGATGATATCGCTCTGCCTGGGATTGCCCGTTTTAATATCGAAAACCGTGCAGTGCCCGGATTGCGGATTCATGGATATCAGGTCTGGGGTGCCTGCAACGGACAAACCGGATGGCCTTTTGGCCAGGAACTTGTTCTGTCCCTCCCTGTATACCGTTTCACCCAGCTTTTCCCGCTCTTTTGCCACCTCATCGAGGAGACGGGTGTGTTCCGCCGTCCAGACGGCCAGTTGGAAATCACCGGGCGCCTTGCTATATTCCGTATGGTGAGCTTTGAACCAGGACGACCAGTGGCAGGTGGTCTCTCCCGCCATCAGTTTGGAGAGCCATGTGACCCATACATAGACGCCGTTTCTCTCTCTCGTCAATTTTCTTGCCCTTGCCGCTCAATGGCGACATTCTATCATGATGGGCAGGGGATTTCCCATTTAAGCGGCAGCTGTATCAGTTGATAAAGGAAGCGGCCGTACGGAAGGCGGCTATGAACCCTTTTTCGCCTCCATTTCGGCAATCTGCGCACAAATCTCTTTGTAACGCGCTTCAGTTATGGGGTAGAAATAGAGAAATACGGCTGCAATGAGGAATATCGCAGCGGATATCGGACCGGCGAAGAGCCTTATAGCAAGCTGTGAGCTATCAGACTGGGGTATGATGTTGGGCACGTAGCCCATGGCCTCGAGGGTGATACCCATTAGAAAGATAGCCAGCGCCTGGCCGATCTTCAATCCCCAGGCCCACACGCCGAAAAAAGCCCCCTCCCGTCGCTCCTCGGTTTTCAGGTAGTCATACTCAATTGCATCGGCCACTATGGCAAAGGGCATGGCATAGGTGAAACCGAAACCTATCCCCATCAGAAACATAACAATAAGGGTGAATGTCACACCTTGAGTTTGCCCGAAGAAAAAGAGCACCATAAGCATGATCGCCATGATGATGAAGCCTGCCCCGTAAACCCTTTTCTTACCCAGCCGCTTGCTTAATAAGACACTGACTGGGATAAACACCAGTGCTGTGGCAATCAGTATGAGCATGGCCCACGTAGTGGCCGGTTCATCGAGAAGTATATATTTAAAGTAGTAAATGACTATGGCGCTGGCGATCGTGATGGCTATTATGTGGCATATGTAGGCTGCCAGAATAAGCAGGTAAGGCTTGTTCTTAAATACCTCGGAATATGTCTTAAAGAAGCCCATGGATTTCGCCGGTTTGAGATGGGCAGGCTCTTTTACCGTAAATATTGTGATCAATACTGTCACAAGCATAACGGTAGCGAATACGGTACCCATCAGTACGAAGCCCAGGTTTTTATCGGGCGCAAGGGACACGATGGGCAGGGCTAAACCTGCTCCCAGTAATGTTCCTAAGGCGGCGAATCCAAAGCGGTAACCCATCATGGAAGTCCTTTCATGGTAGTCGGCTGTCAGCTCGGGCGCCAGCGACATATACGGGATATTAACCGTTGAGTAAGCGGTACACAGGATGACGTAGACAACCAGAGTATAGATAAAGAGCGTTGCCTGGCTGATGCCTGTACCCATGAGGAGTGCCGGATTTACAAACATGATGATGACTGCGAAAAAGACGGGGATCGATCCTGCCAGCATGAACGGCCTGCGCCGGCCCATCTTAGTGACAGTCCTATCCGAAATATAGCCTATAACGGGATCGAAAAAAGCGTCCCAGAGACGTCCGACCATAAGGGCTATGCCGGCAAGCGCTGCAGAGAGTCCCACAGTATCGGTAAGGTAGTTCATTAAGACAAATGCAACGGCTGTGAAAAACAGGTTCTCTCCAAGGTCGCAAATGCCATATCCCAGCTTCAATCCCAGAGAAACCTTACCCTGATCCATATGACCCCCCTTAATATCAATTAGGACGCCTGCCCCTGCCGTCAAAGCTGATCGCAATAGTATAAAAAGTTTAGCAGGCATGTCAATGCAGAAAGGAAGAGTCATCTCTGAAAAACAGTCTTGACATACGAATGCAACGGGCATATATTAGTGTGATATGCAAACCGGGACGACGATCAAATCACGATCAAAAAATTGTGTGGATTTCGGGCAGTTTTTAAATAACAGTAAAATCGTCCAATTTATAGCAAAAAAAGACTAAATTATTGGCAGGAGGCGTCAGGTGGTAAAAAGCGTAACCGTTCCAAATAAAAAGTGGTTTGGCGACACCAGGTTGAAACTCACATTTCCTGACAGATGGGAAATCGTACACTGCCTGATGAACGGTCACGATACTCCCGAATTAACCTCTGCTCAAATAGAAGCGGCCTTTGCCAGGCCTATAGGATCTCCACGATTAAGTGTTCTGGCCAAAGGCAGGCACAAAGTCGCCATTATATTTGATGACATTTCGCGTCCTACGCCGGTCTATCTCGTCCTGCCGCATATACTGGCGGAATTGAAGGAAGCCGGCATACCGGACAAATCGATACGCTTCGTCTGCGCGCTGGGCTGCCACGGCGCACATACCTACCAGGATTTCCAGAAGAAACTGGGGGACTCCATACTCGATCGTTTCCCTGTCTACAATCATAATATTTATGAGCACTGTACCTATGTGGGCGAGACTTCACAGGGGACCAGGCTCAGCGTCAACTCTGAAGTGATGGCCTGCGACCTGAAAATAGGCATAGGGACTGTTGTCGCTCATCCGAATACAGGGTTCGGTGGCGGGGGCAAGATAATACTGCCCGGCGTTTCCGCCATAGATTCTATCGAGCATTACCACAGTCTGGAGAGCAAGGCCTGGGAGGAAGGTAAGGCGGATATCGTGGGCCTGGGTCATTTCGCCAAAAACCCTCTGGCTAAAGACTTCATGGAGGCCGCCAATCTGGCCGGCCTGGACTTCAAGATAGATTTTGCTGTGAATGGCGAGGCAAAGGCCTGCGCTATCTTTTGCGGCAAACTTGATGCTGAGTTTAAAGAAGCAGTGAAATATGCAGCTCATCACTATGCCTGCAAAACAGTGCCTGCGACCGATATCGCGGTCGTGAACACATATGCCAAGGGCAATGAGTCGGTGTTGGGCTTGCTTCACGGGATTGCGCTGCTGATGGAAAAAGGCGGAGACTTCGTGCTTATTATGGATTGCCCCAGCGGGCAGGTGGTGCACTACCTGCAAAGCAGCTTCGGCGAGACGGTGAAAGGGCGACGCTTCCAGAAACTTGACTTTACGCTGCCCTGGCTAAAACGTATGATCGTCCTTTGCCCGCAGTTCGAGCATTCCATGGCAGACTTGCTGGCCATACCGCACGCCCTGTGGGTAAAGACGTGGAAAGAAGCGCTGGACATATTAAAGAAAGATTATTGCGGCGCGGCCAGAGTTGCGATCGTTCCCGACGGTACTACACAGTATATAGTTGATTAGCCGGCGTTATTTCCTCTTCATCATCCCCATGGATACAGCGATCATGATACCGAACCAGCTGAATATTTTGGGATCGCCTTCGAGCCTCAGGGTAAAATTGTTTATCGCCGTCTGAAGTCCGGTATCGCCGCCCAACGCCAGTGTTTTGAATCCGACATCGGCATTTTCGAACACCAGCGCCAGATCGAATTCGTTCAGCATTTTATCCGAGGAGTATTTCCCTTTCCTGAAAACGTAACGTCTGCCTCTTTTGCCGTCCCTGGTCTTAATCACGTAGGTGGAGTTGCGGATGCTGATAAGCTCCCTGATAGACCTGTTGGTTTTTGCGGTCATGGCAATTGAAATACTCATAATATAGAGGAGCAGTGAGAATAACATATCAGAAATACCTCTTCTATATCTTGCCCAGGGCCTTCAATATCTTATCGGGAGTTATCGGGAAGTCATAGATCCACACACCGATGGCATTATAGACGGCGGGCGCCAGCAGTGCAGGCATTACGGTGGCAAGGTTCTCTCCGGTACCGATCAGCCCGTAGGGCCCGTAGCCCATGCCCGTCTCTACAAGGATAGTGCTGATCGGTCCGATGTCCTTCATCGTGGCGATCTTGTAATCGAGCAGGTTCCCGTTGAGCATCACGCCGGTGACCGGGTCGTGCACGACCTCTTCCAACATAGACCGGCTCACCCCCATGATGCTTCCTCCGTACTGCTGCCCGTTGCAGCTCATGGGGTTGATCGCCTTACCCACGTCGTTGACGTTGACGATCCTGGTGACGAAGATCTCGCCTGTCTCGGTATCGACCTCGACCTCCATGAAATGGGTCTGGCGGCAGAACCGCGGTCTGGGGTTGTTGGGGTTGTAGCAGCCGTACTGCATGTGGTAACCACAGGAGAAGAATGGTTCCGACCACCCGACCCTTGTGCCGAATACCTCCTCTGCGGCGAAGGGGCCGCATTCACCCGCCGGC
>JAQTLG010000162.1 GCA_028715025.1 Dehalococcoidia bacterium
ACGCTCAAACCGGAGAAGGACGGTCTATTTTGCGAAAGGATCTTCGGACCCGTCAAGAACTACGAGTGCTATTGCGGCAAGTATAAGAAAATCCGCTATCGCGGCGTTACCTGCGAAAGGTGCGGCGTCACGGTGGAGCACTCCAAGGTGCGTCGTGAACGTATGGGCCATATCACTCTGGCTGCCCCGGTTGCACATATCTGGTTTGCCAAAGGCGTGCCCAGCCGTCTGGCCCTGCTGCTGGACATATCCCCTCGCAACCTTGAGCGCGTGCTCTATTTTGCTCAATATGTAATCGTTTCGCGAAATGAGGAATCCTGCAGACAGAAGCTGGAAGTATTCTATAACCACAAGAAACAGGAATTGCTCAATGCCATGGAAGAGCTCGATAGCAGCGGCAAATCTGATAAGGCCGACACGGACAGTCAGGCTGAGAAGAAGCGGGACATCGAGGAGAAGCTGGCTGATCTGGAAAATGACAACAGGATCGATAATGCCGAGATCAAGAAGCTTCATCTGCAGGTATTGAGCGAGAACGAATACCAGAGATACAGGGAAAAATACGGTGATGCCTTCGAGGTGGGTATGGGTGCTGAGGCCATACTCAATATCTTAAGGGCGATGAGTCTGGAAGAACTCCGTCAGCAACTGGTCAAAGATATCAGGCAAAGCGAAGGACAGAAGCACAAGAAACTAAGCAAGCGTCTTCGGATAGTGGAAGCGTTCTGGCGCAGCGGCAATAAGCCGGAGTGGATGATATTTACAGTCCTACCGGTGCTGCCTCCCGAGTTGCGTCCTATCGTGCAACTCGACGGTGGCAGGTTTGCCACCAGCGACCTCAACGATCTTTACCGCAGGGTGATCAACCGCAACAACCGTCTCAAGAAACTGATGGAGCTCGGGGCGCCCGAGATCATCGTGCGCAACGAAAAAAGGATGTTGCAGGAAGCGGTTGATGCTCTGATCGACAATGGTAGAAGGGGCAGGCTGCCCAGCGCCGCCAGCACACATAAACTCAAATCGCTTTCAGATATGCTGCGCGGCAAGCAGGGCAGGTTCCGCCAGAATCTGCTGGGAAAACGTGTTGATTACAGCGGCCGTTCGGTTATCGTGGTAGGTCCCGAACTCAAGCTGCATCAATGCGGCCTGCCCAAGCATATGGCGCTGGAGCTTTTCAAGCCCTTTGTTATGCGCAGGCTGATAGAACAGGGCTATGCCCATAATATTAAGAGCGCCCGCCGTCAGGTCGAGCGGGCCAGGGCGGAAGTCTGGGATATATTAGCCGAGGTGATCAAGGAGCGCCCGGTCATGTTAAACCGTGCTCCTACGCTTCACAGGCTGAGCATTCAGGCCTTTGAGCCCACTTTGATTGAGGGCAGTGCTATTCAGCTGCATCCTCTGGTGTGCTCGGCTTTCAACGCCGACTTCGATGGTGACCAGATGGCCGTACATGTGCCGCTGTCCAGGTCGGCCGTGCGCGAGGCGCGGGAGCAGATGCTGAGCGTACACAATATGTTGTTGCCCAGCTCGGGCGAGCCCGTGATGACGCCTACTCTGGATATGGTGCTTGGATGCTATTACCTGACTAATATGAAGCCGTCCACCGGGGATAAACCGAAGCTGTTTGGCAGCCCCGCCGAGGCTATCCTTGCTTACGAGTTGTTCAATATCACGGGCGATAACATTTACCCGGGCCTGCATGAGGAAATACTGGTCAGGATCAGGGGATCTGAACAGGCGCCGGAGGAAGAGAAGAGCGATGCTGATACCGAGGTAGAGGTAGAGGCCGTCGCAGAAACAGATCCGTCGCAATACAGGGAGATGCGTTTGCCGGGTACTGACAGCAGGACATTCAAGACCAGTGTTGGACGTATCATATTCAATCAGATATTGCCGGACGAATTACGATACCATGAACCCTACAATGGGTTCTGCAATTTTGCCACCAGCAAGGGCGACCTGCGTCGACTTGTATCCGAGTGCTTCCGCTGGTGCGGCCGCGAAAACACGGTGCGCATGCTGGACGAGCTCAAAAGGCTGGGATTCGAGTATACAACTAAGTCAGGCACTACCATATCCGCCAGAGATATAGAAGTGCCCAAGGTCAAGCAGAAGCTCATGAGCAGGGGAGACGAGGATATCGCCATCTTGCAGAGCCAATTCAACAAGGGCCTTATTACCGAGGAGGAATACGAGGCTCAGGCCATTGACGTATGGACGCGCACGACCAATCAAATTGAGGAAGAGATCAAGAAATCTCTGGACCGCTACGGCGGCGTCTATATGATGGCCAATTCCGGCGCCAAAGGTAATATATCGCAGATCAGACAGATGGCCGGCATGAGGGGTCTCATGACCGACCCCTCCGGACGCATCATCCCCTTCCCTATCAAGGCGAGCTTCAGAGAAGGCCTGTCGGTGATGGAATACTTCATGTCCACCCACGGGGCGCGCAAGGGCCTTGCGGATACGGCGCTCAGGACATCGGACGCGGGTTACCTCACACGCCGTCTGATAGATGTGGCGCAGGACTTGATCATTCTGGAAGAAGATTGCGGTTACTCCGGTGATGGGCTCGTATTCTCAGCCGTCTACAGTGAAAAAGAGAAGGGGCTGCTGCCCTCATTTGAGGAGAGGATTAAAGGACGCCTGGCAGCCAGGGATATCGTTCACCCGGGGACCGGCGAAGTTATCGTTGCCAAGGACGACATGATCGACGAGGAAAAGATAAAGCTGCTCGTTCAGGCTGATATTAAAGAGGTGAGTATAAGGTCTCCTCTCATCTGCAACTCGAAGCGCGGCGTTTGCCGCCATTGTTACGGGCGCGATCTCTCCTCCACCGAGCTGGTTAAGATCGGCACGGCAGTCGGTATCATCTCAGCCCAGAGCATCGGCGAGCCGGGCACACAGCTAACGCTGAGGACCTTCCACACGGGCGGTGTCGTGGGTATGGATATCACCACCGGTCTACCGCGCGTGGAAGAGCTTTTCGAGGCCAGGATTCCCAAGGGCAAAGCCATACTTACGGAGATTGATGGCACGGTAAACCTGAACGAGGTCGTAGAAGAGGGGATTCTCAAGAAACGCGAGATCATTATCACGCATATTGAGAAATACCCCATCGATTACGATATACCTGCCGGCTATAAGATTCTGGCAGACAATAACGCCTATGTCAGGGGAGGAGATGTCCTGGCCGAGCCCGATGCCTCACTGGTTAAATCGGGGGAAGAGGGCCTTAAACCGCTGCTTGCCCGTGTAGACGGTGTGACCAAAATCGAGGGTGGTAAGATCACGTTGACCTACGAAGAGAAGGACGAGCGCAAATATGATGACATACCGGTGACTGCTCATATCCTGGTCAAACAGGGTGATTATGTGCGCGCCGGTGACAAGCTCATCGAGGGCGTTAAAGATCCGCAGGATATCCTTCATATCAACGGCAGGCAGGACGTGCTGCGCTATTTGATTGACGAGGTACAGAAGGTTTACCGCTCTCAGGGCGTGAACATAAACGATAAGCATATCGAGACCATCGTCAGGCAGATGCTGAGGAGGGTCAGGGTGGAGTTCTCGGGCGACACTGACCTGCTGGTGGGCGACCTGGTCGACAGGCTCGATTTTGAGAATATCAATGCCATGATGGAAGCTGAAGGCGGCGACCAGGCCGTGGCGAGGCCGGTCCTGCTGGGCATAACCAGGGCATCGCTGAATACCGACAGCTGGCTGGCGGCGGCGTCCTTCCAGGAGACGACGAGGGTACTGGCCGAGGCGGCCATCTGGGGCAAGACCGACAGGCTGCACGGACTCAAGGAGAACGTCATCATCGGCAAACTGATACCGTCCACCATAACCCTTACACAGAAGCTGGGCAAACCTATCAACAGGTTGCTGGAGGACAGTCCCGAGGTATTTGCCGAATCAGTAAGCAACTTCGTCAATCCCCTGGCTGTGGACGAGGTCGAGGCCGAAGAGCCGTCTGATAGCCAGGTCGAACAGGAATAATGATAGTTATATCAGTATAATTCAGAGCGACCCTGCCGATTCGGCAGGGTCGCTTTATTTCACCAGGCAACTACAACATTTGACAGCGAAACCGTGTGCTATAATGCTACTGAACAAGTAAGGCGTATCCGGAATGCAGGAAGAGGAATCACCGCGCATAGTATCAGGCAAGCTGGGTCCGGAGGATACCACGCTCGATGCCAACCTTCGTCCTAAGAAGCTGGATGATTTCATCGGGCAGCAGAAGGTCAAAGAGAACCTCGACATCGGGATAAAGGCTGCGCAGAAGCGGGGGGAGGCCATAGACCATATACTGCTCTACGGCCCTCCAGGGCTGGGCAAGACCACCCTGGCCTTCATCATCGCCGGAGAGATGGGCGTGAATATCAAGGTCAGCTCTGGTCCGGCTATTGAGAGGCCGGGCGACTTGGCGGCCATACTGACCAACCTGCAGAAGGGCGACGTGCTGTTTATCGATGAAGTTCACAGGCTGAGCAGGATTGTGGAGGAGATACTCTATCCTGCTATGGAAGATTATGCCCTGGATATCATTCTGGGAAAGGGGCCGGGGGCCAGAAGCCTGAGGCTCAATTTGCCCCGCTTTACTCTGATCGGCGCCACCACACGCTATGCAGCTATGAGCTCTCCCCTGAGGGACAGGTTCGGCTCGGTGCACAGGCTGGACTTTTACGATATTGATGCGATCGGCTCGATCATAAAGCGTTCGGCCCGCATATTCAAGCTGAAGATCGATGACGGGAGTATAGATTTAATCGCCTGCCGCGCCCGCGGCACACCGCGCGTGGCCAACCGCCTGCTCAAGCGCATCCGCGACTACGCCCAGGTTAAGGCCGATGGAGTGGTAACGCAGGATGTTACACTGGAGGCCATGGGCA
>JAQTLG010000163.1 GCA_028715025.1 Dehalococcoidia bacterium
CCCGCTATGCTGGGTCGTGTCTACTCCTTCCTCGACTGGGACGGCTGGGGAGGCGAGCGTGTGGTCCTGCGTCCCGACGGGACTATACCCGCCGCCCGGCTCTACAGCGAGAACCTGGCGGACCAGAAAATAGCACGCCTTTACTATATCACCAACGTCTTCGCATTTGAGGAAACAGGCCGTGAGAACCGCGAAAAATGGCAGTGCGGGGTTGAGCTCCTGGGCGATTGCGGCCGGGCTTCAGACGCCGAGGTGATCGCCCTGGCGCTGGAAATTGCCGGTGCGATGGGATTAGCAAAACCTGAACTCAAGCTGTCGCATGCCGGCATTTTAAAAGCGCTCATCGGAGAGCTCAGGCTGGACGGAGATAGCAAGGCCGCCCTTCTCGATGATATCCTCGAAGGTAACTGGCAGGCATTTGCCGGCGTTAAAAGTAAGAATAAGGAAGTGATCCAGGCGATCACCACACTTATTAAGCTAAAGGGAAAATCAAGCGGTTTTCTGGCCAACCTTAAGGCTATGCCCGCCGTCTCTAAAAATGTTAGAGCTGAGATCGACAGCTTTGCCGCTGTTACGGCGTTGCTGGATACAATGCAGGTGAGCTACTCTATAGACTTTACATCCATCAGGGGCTTTGAATACTACACCGGCCTGTGCTTCAAGATAACCTCGGGTGGAGAGAGGATATGCAGCGGGGGCAGGTACGATAACCTGATAGGTCTGGTAGGCGGCAAGGACATACCGGCCTGCGGCTTCGCCTTCTACCTGGATACTGTTACCGCCATCGTAAAACCATGGTCGCAGCAAAAGGCCGAGAAGACCGTATCGGTTAAATCCACCGGGGGATCAGCTGCCTCATTCAAAACGGCGTTTGAGGCGGCGGCTGCCATGCGAAAAATCGGACTTATAGCCGAACTCGATTTCTGCGGCGGTCAGCTGCAGGCTCGCTGGTCAGTTTCAGTTAGCACACGTCCTGCTGCTTTCACCGTAATCGACAACTACAAGAAGACACGCAGGAAAGCGGCCACGATCGGTGAGGTGATCAATATCATCGGAGGATTTAACAAGCTTGTCAGGTAAGGCTATGGTTGAGACACGCCTGGCCCTGCCCAAGGGTCAAATGCTGAACAGAACCTCGCTTTTCCTCACCTCCATAGGTTTGGGCTTCGATAACTATAACTCGGGAACACGCATTTATCGCATGCGGTCGCAGGCTATGCCGGGTTTGACGGCCAAAATGCTTAATGAGCGGGATATACCGGTTCAGGTGGCAGTGGGCAACTATGATTTCGGCATCTGCAACTCGGACTGGCTTCAAGAGTTGCTGACCAGGTATCCAGCCAGCCGCGTACTGAAAATAGCCGACCTTGGATATGACATCTCTGACATATATATGGCCTGTGCAACCTCATCGGACATATCCGCACGGGTGAAAACCGGCAGCACTGCCGCCTGGCGAATAGTCACCGAATACCCGGCTCTGGCAGAGGCTGCCGCATATAAAATGCGGCTGAAAAGATATCGTATCTTTCCCTGCTGGGGCTCGACAGAAGCCTACCCGCCGGAGAACGCTGATTTCTCTGTGCTGCGCGTTAGAAATGAGGACGCCCTGCGCAGCCTGAATTTAAAGCCGGTAAGAAGGATATGCGGCAGCAACGCCTGCATCATCGCCAATAGCAATAGCCTTCAGAGCAATGACTTCAGCAACCTGCTCGAACGCTTTGCCTCCTCCGCCTCCATGAAGAATAAACCCTGGCAGGCACAGGAAAAAGCGGTGTTTGCAGTAAATAACAACCTTGCCCGCAGCAGCCGTGCCGGCGATATATGGCTGGCGCTGGCCGACGGACATCAACAGGCGCACACCGAAGCTTTCATGCAGAAGACAGGCATAAAGCTTGAAGGATACTCAAAGAATGATTTGAGGCGGCGCCCCTCCAGCGATATCGATTGGCTCAGCATCAAAGTCATTCGGCCTCAAGATATGCCCCAGCAGGTCGCCAATGGAAACTTCGACCTGGCCATCACCGGGCGGGACTGGCTGCTCGATCACCTTTACCAGTTCCCGTCCAGCCCGGTAGCTGAGATGGTCAACCTCGGCTTCGGTTGGGTGCGGATCGTGGCTGTGGTCAGTGAATCTGTGCCGGCAGATTCTATCGGTTCCCTGCGCAACCTCGTGGCTGCGGGCAAGATAGTCCCCCTGCGTGTTGCCACAGAGTATATCAACATAGCAGACAAATATTTACGCGATAAGCACATCGCCCGTTACCGCGTTATACCTACCTGGGGCGCAACCGAGGTTTATCTGCCTGAAGATGCCGAAATGCTGATTGAGAATACCGAGACCGGTCAAACACTGGCCCGGCATAAGTTAAAAATTATTGACACTCTGTTCGAGTCAACTGCCTGCCTGATCGGCAACAGGCGCAGTCTGGAAGAACGGGGCAAAAAGGATAAAATTAATAAACTGATCAGTCTATTCCGGGAGGCGGTCAATAAAAAATGAAGGTGATACGGGATTATCGGCAGGCTCTGAAAGCGCTTAACCGCAGCATACGTTACGATCCGGGCAACAGGATCGAGGCTGCTGTGCGCGAAATAGTGGTGAGCGTAAAGGAAAATGGGGATAAAGCCCTGTATGCCTATACCGAACGTTTCGACGGCGTCAGGTTGAAATCCCTTGTGGTTACAAGGCGTGAGATAACCGCAGCCTTGAGAGCTGCAGATCCGCAATTAATTAACGCGCTTAAATTCGCTGCCGCGCGCATTGTTAAATTCCACAAAACCTGCATGCTCAGGTACGGCCGTGGTTTCTTAAAAGACGGCCTGGGCCAGCAGGTTCTGCCCCTTGAACGTGTGGGCCTGTATGTCCCGGGGGGTACAGCCTCTTATCCCTCTACAGTCCTCATGACAGCCATCCCCGCGCGGGTGGCTGGTGTGAAAGAGATAATAGTGGCCACGCCTTGCGGAAAAGATGGGAAAGTGCCCGCCAATACCCTGGCAGCCGCCGCCATAGCCGGCGTTGACCGCATATTTAAAATCGGTGGGGCGCAGGCAATTGCAGCCATGGCCCTCGGCACCACATCGATGCCGCGCGTAGACAAGATTTGCGGCCCCGGCAACGTTTACGTTATGACTGCCAAGAAAATGGTTTACGGCCTGGTTGATATCGATGCCCTGCAAGGTCCCAGTGAGATCATGATTATCGCCGACGGATCTGCCGATCCTTCTTTCTGCGCTGCTGATCTGATAGCGCAGTCGGAGCATGATGACATGGCATCATCCATTATTATTACTACATCTGAAGGACTGGCAGAAAAAGTGCAGTCCGAACTAAAAAAACAGCTTCCCGGACTGAAAAGAAAAACCATTGCAGGCAGGGCTCTGGAATCAAATGGCCTGATCATCATAGTAAAAACTCTTGATCAGGCTGTAGAGCTGGCCAACCTTTATGCGCCGGAACACCTGTCACTCATGGTTAAAAACACAGAGCGGTACATAAGCAGAATCAGGAACGCCGGTTGTATCTGCGCCGGCCGGTATTCGCCGGTGGTCCTGGGCGATTATGTAGCCGGGCCCAGCCATGCGCTGCCCACCGGGGGCAGCGCCCGCTTCAGTTCGCCGTTGACCGTGCAGGATTTTCTCAAGATCAACAGTGTCATTGCCCTTGAAGACAGCGCCATCAGGAGGCTGGGCCAGGCGGCCATGATGATGGCGGACAGCGAGGAGCTGACGGGCCATGCCGGCGCCGTCAGGATCAGGCTGAAAAAGGTAAGAAGTAAATAAATCTGTGCAACCGTTCATTATGGTGTAATAGATGATCAGGGTACATCACGGCAACTTCCTGTACACGCTGAACAGCATCCGGCAGAGCCTCTTTGCCTATCTGGAATCCGAGCTCGCCAGGCATGGTATCAGCGGCATCGCTCCCTCGCACGGCGACATCCTTCACATCCTGGACAAGAAAGGCACCCTTCACCTGCGCGATCTGACCGAGCTATCCCTCAAGGACAAATCTACAATAACAGCAGTTATCAGCCATCTCGAAAAGAACGGCTACGTTACCAGGGCACGAGACAGTAAAGACAAAAGGCTGGTTAATATTCAGGTCACGAAAAAAGCCGCTGAAGTTAAACCGGCCCTTGAGAAGATATCCGAGAAAATGAACGCGCAGCTTTTCGAGGGCTTGAGCGGTGAGGAGAAAAACACCCTCTTTAAACTTATGACCAGAATCAGCCATAACGTCGACAATCTGTAATCCTCCCGGTTGAAAGATCCTTTTTACCGTTTACATCATCCTCCCGGAATGCTAAAATAGTTTTATACAAAACCATTTATTAGTAACGCGGAGAAATGCGAGATGAGTGCTGAATATGAGGCCATAGACGTTTGGATGCAGCATCCCACCATGAGATTCGGCAACCACCAGATGTTCGATTCTTTGAGGCGGTGGACCGGGCAGGAGAAGCTCACCTCTGAGTTGCCACTGGAGATGACAATCGGCCTGATGGACCAGGCGCATGTTTCCAGGGGACTGATCTGCGCATGGTGGAGCCCGACCGGGCCGCTTATCTCCAACGATGAGGTGGCAGCTTTTGTTCAAAAATATCCGGACAGGCTGGTCGGTGTGGCATCGGCTAACCTATACCGGCCGATGGAAGCTATCAGGGAACTCAGGCGCTGTGTCAGAGAGCTGGGATTCAAGGCATTGCGCATCGTGCCATGGCTGTGGAACCTTCCGCCCACGGACCGCCGTTACTATCCACTGTATGCCGAATGTGTGGAGCTGGATATACCTTTCTGCTGCCAGGTCGGCCATACCGGACCGCTCTGCCCGTCGGAGCCCGGCAGGCCGATCCCTTATATCGATGAGGTGGCAATCGAGTTCCCCGAATTAAAAAT
>JAQTLG010000164.1 GCA_028715025.1 Dehalococcoidia bacterium
TAATACTCTTTTCTATAACAGCGCCGCGGCCGATAGTGGTGTCTTCGAAGATGATTGAGTTCTTTACTATCGCTTCCTCTTCGATGAAAACGCGCGGTGATATGATTGATTCTATGACCGTTCCGTTGACGATCGCCCCGTTACAGATGAGCGCCCTGTTCACCTGGGCGTGAGGCCCCAGTTTGACGGGCGGGTATCCCTGCGTGATGGTTCTCACCTCATTCTCCGGATTATAAAGGTTCAGCTCCGGAAGATCCACGATCAGGTCCATATTGGCCTGCCAGTATGCTTCCACGGTTCCCACGTCGCGCCAGTAGCCGCGGAAGCGGAATCCGAATACTTCGTATTTGCTTATCAGGTTGGGGAGAATATCATGCCCGAAGTCATGGCCTTCCTGTTTGCCAGCCATCTCCTCCAGAGCATCTACAAGCACTTTTTTATTGAAGATATAGATGCCCATTGAAGCCAGCCTGCTCTTGGTTGTCTTGGGCTTCTCCTCAAAATTGACGATGCGCTCGTTGTGATCGATCGTAATGATGCCGAACCTTGACGTATCCTCCTGTGGGACTTCATACACCGCCACTGTCACATCGGCATGCCGGTTGCGGTGAGAGGCCAGCATCTGGTCGTAACGCATGCTGTAGATATGGTCCGCCGACAGGACGAGGATCTCGTCAACTCTCTGATCGACTATATAATAGAGGTTCTGATAAACAGCGTCAGCGGTCCCCTTGTACCATGTCCTTTGTGAACGGCTGAGAAAAGGCTGGAGCAGCACCACTCCTCCCATTTCACGATCCATATCCCAGGGCCTGCCCACACCGACATGCCTGGCCAGCGACCTCGGATTGAACTGCGTCAATACGGCTACGTTATAAATACCCGAATTAGCACAATTACTCAGTGTAAAATCGATGATGCGATATTTTCCACCGAAAGGGACAGCCGGCTTGGCACGCTCGTTAGCAAGGACGCTCAAACGCTCGCTCGCACCACCGGCCAGAATAATTGCTAAAACCCTTCGCATATCAGATATCGCAACCAACCTCGACTCAATTTTAACCAAATGTCAGGTAATTGTCGATGGCTATGGATCAAAGCATTCCGACCAGAAAAATGTGGACCTGTCAGGTTTCATAAAGCGACCGGCCCTGAAATCAGAGATGACGTTAAAATTAACCGGACCGCCTTCTGTAGTATGGTCATTTACACAGTTCAATCACCAGCAAATCGAGCGCAAGATCATCCTCGTATTTCCCGGTTTTGATAGCCACATCAGTATCCAGCAGCGCGTGAAATGCCTTGCGTAATTTGGGTATAGTGAATGACCTGGCCTGACGCAGGGTTTTCTCCAGAGGATATCTGGGATGAAGCCCGAGGCTCTCGCGTATCTCCTGCTGATTGCTGTGGCTCAATTCTTTAACCCTGAGGATGATCGCGAGCTGCCTCTCGATCATGGCTAATATCTGCTGGGGCGCCGTCCCGTATTTAAGCATGCGGTGCAGCATAAGTTGCGCATCTTTTATTCTGCCTTCCAGCACCGCATCGACCAGCGCGAAGATACTTTCCTCGCGTGCAAAACTGGATATCTCTCTGACATCGTTGTCGTTTATTTCACGGTCCTCACAATAGGTCATCAGCTTATTTAATTCGCCGGTTAACGACCATAAATCCCCCCCGATATAGTCAGCCAGCAGAGCCACAGCGCTCGTTGAGATTTTTCCCTTGTTCTTAGCTGTGTAATCTTTTATCCAGGCCGCCAACTCTCTGCCTTTTATCTCGTTCATTTGTAACACGCGGTCGGCCGCCGGCGCAAGCGATTTCAGAAGCTGGTTGGCCGCCTTCGGATCGAGGTCGGCATCGAAAAGAACTAACACAGTTGTCTGAGGCATCACCTTAACGTATTCGGATATGCCCTGCCATTCTTTAAGCGCCTGCTTGGCCTCCTCGCCACCACTATTTGCCCTGGCCTGCCTGTCACCAGGCTGGAAACGCTTTAATAAGCCTTCAACGATCACAAGCCTGCCGGAAGACATGAACGGAACCACACTGCATACGTCATTCATAGCCCTGACAGATAGTCTACGTCCATCCAATACCGTGGTATTAACCTCCACCATGTCCGGGCTGCCCATGCTCGCTTTTATCTCATTTAACGCCTGGTGGCACCTGTAACTGTCATCACCATGTATTATGTAAAACATAATCCTCCCATAGCCTGCTGGATTCAATCACTGCTCCTTGCGGGGTCAGATAATAATTGTATAATAAAGGACAAAAATGCAATACCTGTAAGTGTGGAAACGCGGAGGTAATATGCTTGTAAAGAAATTGCTGGGAAAAGAAGTAATCGGTTCACGCGGAGATAAGATCGGCAAAATGGGCGACCTGGACATCGACATTGTTTCAGGAACGGTTAAGTATGCAGTTATAAACGCCGGCCTTAGAGACAAATACAAGATCAAGCTCGATGACATCGTAACCGTTGGAGATGCCGTCATCCTCAGGTTATCCAGTTCCGATCTGAAAAAATCAGCCAAGAAGTAACAACCAGAAACAGGGCAGCCTCAATCGGTCAACGGATTAGCCACTTATCCGTTTACCGATTATTATTTATTAGGCATCTCGTTTATCTGGAGGAATCTTTTGCTGACCGAAAAAACTGTTACCGACGCACTTGCTGATGTACTTGTCCCCGGCGTAACACGTAACCTGGCAGACATGAACCTGCTGCAGGGAATCACGCTGACCAATAATCAAGCAAAGATTACGGTGGCTTCAACTGCGCTTGATGAGAGTGCCCAGAACTGGATACGTGAAAAATGTGCCAGCGTGATAAAGGGACTGAACGGCGATTTGCAGACCGAGGTCACCTTTGTCGAAAAGAGGCCGGTTGAGATCAATCGTGTAAAAAATGTGATAGCCGTCATGAGCGGTAAGGGGGGTGTGGGCAAGTCGCTGGTTACCGCACTGACCGCAATGTTGCTGAGATCGCGTGGACTGAATGTGGGAATACTCGATGCCGATATTACCGGGCCCAGCATTCCAAGAATGTTTGGCCTGACATCTCGCCCGCGCGGCAGCGAAAGCGGTATTCTGCCCGTAACGTCCGCAAGCGGCATCCAGATCATTTCTATCAACCTGTTCCTGCCTGAAGAGGAGGATGCTGTAATCTGGAGAGGCCCTCTGATCGGCAGAGCTATCACACAATTCTGGGAGGACGTTCTGTGGGGCAACCTGGATTATATGGTGGTTGACCTCCCGCCGGGTACGGCCGATGCGCCGCTGACAGCCTTGCAGGTCTTGCCTGTGAACGGCATCATCGTCGTCTTCACACCGCAGGATCTCACTACCATGATAGTAAAAAAGGCTATTATGATGGCCAGCCAGATGAATAAAAAAGTGCTGGGCGTGGTTGAGAACATGAGTTACTTATACCTGCCGGAACTCAAGAAAAACGTTGAGATCTTCGGCAAAAGCCGCGGCGAGGAGATGGCAAAGGCGGCCGGTGCGCCACTATTGGCCAGGATACCTGTAGATCCGCGCCTTGCCGCCCTGTGCGACGAGGGGCACATCGAGCGGTACAGCTCCGACGCAATGGATTCCCTGAGAGAAGGCCTGCTTAAAGCCATTCCGAGCAACGCCTGATACCTTCTGTCCCTTGATTAAAAACGCCTGAAAATATATACTTTTTAGGCGATTTTGTAAAAGCGATAGATACTATTTCCAGGTTGATGCCCCATTCGGTTTTACTTCCGGAGGACACTATGGCATTTGATGCTTTCGAAGAACAGGAAGAAATTATCGAGACTTCGATGGATCTCGAGATGATACGCGATGACCTGATAGCCGAGCTCAAATCAATCAACGAGTATGAAGCTCAGGTTGAGATGATCGAAAATGAAGATGCCGCCGACACCATCGAACAGATACTCGAAGACAAAAAAACTCATGTGGCAAGGCTTTTACACGTACTGAGCTTGCTTGATCCTGTACAGGCGGAAAAATTAAATAAAGAGTTAAGGTAGTGAGAAAATGGCACATAAACCAAAGCTAAAGGCTGCCAAAAAGAACCGCGGCAAAACCAAGAGCAGCAAACGTAACGTAGTCAAGAAGATAACTGCGTAGATAGCGGTGGAGACTCCGGTTTGAAGGTACTGGTTATCGGCAACGGGGCACGCGAACATACTATCGTATGGAAAATTGCCCGCAGCGCCCACGCCGGTGATATATACGCCGTTCCGGGAAATGCCGGCACCGGTAAGTTGGCCAGCAACCTGGATATACCTTTAAACGATATCTCATCGATTGTTAATAAAGCCTGTGAGCTCGGAATCGGACTCGCAGTAGTTGGTCCCGAAGCTCCCCTGGCCGCTGGGATCACAGACCTGTTCAACCAGGCCGGCATACCTGTTTTCGGCCCGTCCGGGGCTGCCGCGCGCCTCGAATCAAGCAAAGCCTTCGCTCGCGACATCATGCAAAGAAACAATGTGCCCTGTGCCAGAGGCCAAACCTTTACCGGCTATAACGAGGCTAAAAAGTATATTGAGACACATGATATGCCCATCGTTGTTAAGGCTGACGGGTTGGCTGCCGGCAAGGGCGTAACCGTAGCAAAGAACCTTGATGAAGCTCTTGCTGCGCTAAATTCAATAATGAAAGACCGGGCCTTCGGGGCGGCCGGGGATAAAGTGGTTATCGAGGAGTGTCTGCTCGGCAGAGAAGTGAGTCTGCTGGCCTTCAGCGACGGTGAAAACGTGATCCCGATGGTGCCGGCCTGCGACTATAAGAGGGTTTTCGATGATGACCATGGCCCCAATACCGGGGGAATGGGCAGCTACAGCCCGCCCGGTTTTTTTGATCAAGAGATGACCGCCCAGGTGCTAAAAAACATCATC
>JAQTLG010000165.1 GCA_028715025.1 Dehalococcoidia bacterium
GTTGCACTTATGAGCAGTACATAGCTGCTTACAATAATTTAACCACTTTGATGTCTCAGGGTAAGGGAGATACACCGGAAGCACAGGCGGCCTATGCAGAATTCGTAAAGGTCAAGGCCTGTTACAATAGCGGAAGCTCGGGAACAGGTCAAACGACTACCTCGGGTCAAACGGTGACCGGGGGAGGGACTGAATGTCCTCAGGATACTGCAGCGGCATATCAACAGTATATTGCAGCTTACAATAAGCTAACCTACTTGATGAATAACGGTGAGGGGAATACGCCACAAGCGCAGGAAGCATATGAGCAATACGCTAAGGCGAAGGCCTGCTACGAGAGCGGGAACTCTGGAACAGTGTCGCCTGCTACGACTACGACTTCGACTACGGCTTCGACTACGACTTCGACTACGACTACTACCACTGCACCCATGCCGTCGCCGACAGCAAGTGCAGGACTCGTCCTGCACCTCCCGTTTGACGGTAGCTACAACGACGCTTCAGGATATGGGAACAACGGCACACCTAAGGGAAACATGCGCTTCGCCAACGGTGTGGTCGGGCAGCAAGCTGCATACTTTGATGGAAAGAGCTATGTTGCGATCCGAGACAGCAACTCGCTGGACCTTTCAAGAGCCTTCACCTTTTCCGTTTGGCTGTATAAGGAGGATGCAGGAGAAGGTGGATATGCGGTCGTACTGTCAAAAGGGGACACAGCTGCGACAGATGATAATTCCCCCTATGCCCTCTTCCACGACTATTCTGGGCTGTCGCCAACCGTACGGCTAACGAAGGACAATAGCTGGACCGGCCTCATATCCGCGGGGGCAACAACGGATTTCAAGCAGTGGCATCACCTTGGTGTAACCTGGGATGGGAGGGATGTGAAGTTCTATGTCGATGGAGTGCTAAAAGACACGCAGACATGGCAAGGCCCTCTTCCCAACTCGGCGGCCAGCCTTCTCATAGGTTGTGATCCCCCAGGCCTCACTGAATACTTCAGAGGAATGATGGACGACCTGAGGATCTACAACTATGCCCTCTCAGATAGCGAGGTCCAAGCTGTCTACTCGGGCGCAGGACATGCTACACCTACACCTACACCTACACCTACAACTACAACTACAACTACAACTGCAGGCACAGCGCTCATTGCCGAATCCAGAACTGTGGCGCCGGGTGCTATAATTCAGGTACCTGTTAATTTCCAGAATGCACAGAACGTCGGCAGCCTGGGATTCAAACTGGGTTACAATCCGTCAGTTGTTCAGGTGATAAAAGTGTCAAAAGGTTCTCTGCTGGCGTCGTCAACCTTCACCTCTAATGTCCAGTCTGATTTCATTATTTTCGGCTTTGCCACGCCCCAGTCCATCAGCGGCACCGGATCCGCAGCCGTCGTGGAATTCCAGGCGCTGGGAGCGCAGGGCAGTAAGAGCCCGCTGACCCTGACCGAGATCACGGCAACCGGTTCTTCCGGTGCTACCCTCTCCGTGAATTCTGTTAACGGCGAGCTGGTCATTGGACAAAAGCAAATAGGGGATGCCAACGGCGATGGCAAACTCTCGGTGCTTGATGCCCTGATTGCCCTGAAGATTTATGTTCAGGCGCTCCCGCTGGACCTGACCGTCGATATTAACAAGGATGGGCGGGTCACCCCTGAGGATGCCCGGTTGATTATGGAGATGGCTAAGCCGTAGTAAAGGAAGGTGATAAACATGAAGTTAGGATCTATTGTACGAATCCTGATAATTGCAGTGCTGGCTGTTTTAATAATTATACCTGCTGTTAGCTGCATCAAGCTGGCGCGAAAGTCCGGGGCAACAACCGGACAGGTGAACGTGCCGGTCAATGCTAACAACGCCAGCAACCTGGGCAGCCTTGAATTCGAAGTAGTCTATAATCCTGATATTTTACAGCCGGTGAGCGTAACAAAGGGCGATTTAGCGGACAACGCTATGCTTGATTCCAGCTTCGCACGCTCCGGCCGGGTGTGGGTGGCCATGGTTGATTCCAACGGATTGAGCGGCAGCGGTTCACTGGCCGAAATAACCTTCCGCAGGGTGGGGAGCGGGCAAACAGCGGCTGTGCTGACACTGGAAAATGTCCGTGCTTATAATGCCACTACCCTTGTTGATATAATGACCAGCACCACTGCGGGAAGTCTGACAACACCGCCGGCTATCAATTTTACCCGCTGAAAAGATATCACAGCCAATAAATATATATCTTGATTTTAATGAATCCTTCAATCTGTTGCAGAGGATGCAAGAGGAATCGGTGGCGGCGGAACCGGCGACCGGGACTCTATGCAATACAATTTTAGAAAGCTGCTGACGTCCACCAATGCTCAGTATCTGTTTGATGAATCCAGTTTATCACTCTGAAACATGTTCGTGATGTCATCGAAGAGTGAAGAACTGATTACAATGAAGTCAGGCCTCCTGGCTCGTTGAAAGGAAGTGCACCCAAGGAGTATGCTAAAACAAAGGCTGGATTCTAAGTGGCAGTGATACTAATCACGGGGTAATGTCACAAGGAGGGGTTAAATGCCGACGATCAAGGTGGAATATAGCTTGGATGTTCAAGCAGGAGCAGAAAAATTATGGAACATTCTGACTGATGTACAATCTTGGTCTGAGTGGCACAAGACATCTTATATAAGATCTGCTGAATCCGGCCCACTGAAGGAAGGCTCAGCATTCGCAGCAGAGTTAGGCGGCATTAGATGGAGCATAAAGGTGATAAAAGCTGATAAACCATTCAGCATATGCTGGACAGGGAGACGTTTAGGGATTCAAGCCATACACGATTGGGAATTCCTGGAAGAGGGAGGAAAAACCAGGGCAATAACTAGAGAAAGCATGTCCGGAGGCGTGCTTATCCTTACATACCCCATAGTAAAGAGAAGATTATCAAAATACGATTACAGATGGCTGGTAGACCTTAAATCCAAGGCGGAAAGCAGCTGAGCTTATAAGAAAATTGGTGGCAGCGGTTGAGATTGAACCAGCGACCAAAGCGTATAGGCCTTGCTCTAAGTTTGATAAGTGAATAATCTACTGTGAATCCTTTTTATATTTTTCCTGAAGTTCTTTCAATTGCAGCTGCTTCTTCAACTCGTCTTCACTTAAAGCTTTGT
Organism: Dehalococcoidia bacterium; assembly: GCA_028715025.1. GTDB lineage: Bacteria > Chloroflexota > Dehalococcoidia > GIF9 > UBA5629 > CAIMUM01. Next base: position 3,140 of record JAQTLG010000165.1, read on the forward strand.
ATGAAACGAGCTCATCATTTTTAATCTCAACGGTAAAAAGCGCACGGCACTTCCAGCAGCGGTAGGGTCCAATGTAATCCAGTTCAACCAGAGATGTAGTGCCTTCAGTTTGGCAAGCCGGGCATTTGATTTTTTTAAGCATATTAATTTCAACTTTCTAACGCAGTATTGTAATAGTATGCGTTAATTTCCTATTAATGTACAGAGCTCCCAGTAAGGCAAAATACGGGAACTATGTGTGCTCTAGTGCCGAGGATTTTAAAGGACTGGTGGCAGCGACTGGGATTGAACCAGTGACCAGGGGCTTGTGAGTTAGTGCTATAGCTATTATTCTGTGCAACTATATTCTTAATGCGGCATTTCAATCCAGACCACTGGTTTATCTCCGATAGTCCAGCCGTCATGTCCGGGAGGCACACTGCCCGCGTCACCTGGGCCAAATTCTTGTTCTTTTCCATCATCCATGCGTATCCCTAACCTGCCCGAAATAACATAAAGAAGATGGTCCCCCTGACAGCTTTTAGTCCCCACAACAGGTTTCATGTGTTTTGACCACTGCCATCCAGGTTCTGCGGTGCCTCGCATAATTGTAAAACCTCCGACGGTAACAGACTCTGCCTTCCCGTTCTCATACTTTTTGGTCTCATCTGGCTGATTCAGACTCTTCTTCTCGGCAGTTGCCATTTTTACCCTCCTCTTTTACCGGTCATTTAACACGCCCCAAAGGTATTCCACTTATGATTTTAGATTTTCAATCATAATGAAGTCAAGGTATAAGGCAATAAATCGATCCCGCAAAGTTACGTCTTCTGAATCACAAGATTGCCACGTCGCGTCGCACATCGCAATGACGTGGGAAGCAAGGTTACTATGACTGAAATGGGATGAGTTGGTGGCAGCGGCTGGGATTGAAACAGTGACCGGGACTCTATGCCATACAATTCTAAAAGCTGATGACGCTCACCAAGGCTCAATATCTGTTTGATGAATCCAGTTTATCACTCCACAACTGTTTGAGCATTTCCAGATCATCTATAAACTCTTCCTGAGACTGCTCTTTCTTCTTCTCAAGTGATTCCAGTATCTCAAAGGCAAACGCCTCGCCTCCAAACGATTCCCACACTTCTTTCAATCGGAAGTCAAGGCAAGAGCCCGAAGATCTCGTAAAATTGAAGCTGTTTTGCTTTGCTTGAAGGTTAGGTGTGCAGTCCAATAAATACATGTTGTTCCGAGTATTTACCAATCTATATACTCCGCCAACAACCTTCGCCTGCTTATATTCGTTTGTAAGTGTTTTCCTTGTATCCATTGCGATCCGTATTCAAAAAATATAAATGGTGGCAGCGACTGGGATTGAATCAGCGACCAGGCGCTAATGAGAGCCTGTCTCGGATTTCAATATCGTTGCAGACTTCTTTAACGAAGGGAGTATAATCTGAATTATAACGCTGATACGTAAGGAGAATAATTCCGTGGAGAGCAAAGAAGTCATGTCAAAAATACGTTGGGCATTGGAGGAAGCTGCCAAAGGCAATGCCGATGCGTTGGACCAGGTCCACGACCCTGACATCATATACCATCTGTATCCCTTCCCTGATATTAAAGGGCTGCAGATGGAGAAGCAAAGCCGTCTTGCTGCGTGGAAAGGTTTTTCCGACATTCACAGCGATTGGGAAGAGATGATCAGCGAAGGTGATATTATTGTTGCCCGATATACTGTGCATGTTCAACATACCGGCGTAAATCCGCAGTTTCCGGT
>JAQTLG010000166.1 GCA_028715025.1 Dehalococcoidia bacterium
GGTGCGGTACTGGCGGTGGACGCCGATCCCAGCACCAACCTTAACGATGCTCTGGGCGTGGATGTGACGGGGACGGTGGGCAGGACGCGCGAGAAGATGACGGATGAAGTCAAGGCCGGCCGACTGACCATGGCTGTCTCCAAGCAGGAAATACTCGACGCCCGAATACACGAGTCGCTGGTCGAGACCGACAGGTTCGACCTGCTGGCCATGGGACGTCCGGAGGGGCCGGGCTGCTACTGCGCTGCCAACCATATGATACGCTTCTCCATCGACAAGCTGGCCAAAAGCTATGACTACGTGGTGATGGACTGCGAGGCCGGGCTGGAGCATATCAGCCGGCAGACGACGCAGGACATCGATTTCCTGCTGGCCGTGACCGATCCAACCATGCGCGGGCTCAATACCTGCATTCGCCTGCAGCAGCTCAGTAAAGAGATACGCACCAATATCAAGGGGGGCGTCCTGCTGGTGGTAAACCGCCTGCGCAACGGCCTGCCTGATGAATTCAAGGAGGCCGTGGATAAGTCGGGACTTATGCTATTCGCAACCATACCGGAGGATCTCAATATCTCAGACCTGGACGTGAAAGGCGTACCGCTTACAGCGCTGCCGCTTGATTCCAGCTTCCGCCGGGCGGTGCAGGAGATCCTCTTCCGGCTGAAGATCAGGTAGATATTTATATGGGTGAAACGGCCGGCGGCGCCGGATTGAAGACAGTTGCCCTCGATGCCATGGGCGTCATTTATCCCGTCGGCGACGATGGGGACGATGTTAAGAACCTGCTCATCCCCTTCATTAAGGAGAAAGGGGGATCTGAAGATATCGAAAATATAGAACGGCTGTACCTGCAGGCCAGCCTGGGCAAGCTGCCTGCTTTTCAGTTCTGGCAGAAGGTCGGGCTGAATCCCAAATTGGAAGACGAATACCTGAAGAGGTTCTCGCTGGCGCCGGGCCTGATCGGTTTCCTCGAAGCTGCGAATTCACGGAAAGTGGCCGTCTGGTGCCTGTCCAATGACATATCGGAATGGTCGCGCAAATTGCGCGAGAATTTCGCGCTGAATAAATATATGAGGGGTTTCATTATCAGTGGTGATATCAAGGCCAGGAAGCCGGACATCGCCATCTTTAAATACCTCCTGAAGCTCACAGGGGGAGAGGCGGCTGATATCACAATGGTGGACGACCGGCCTGCCAACCTGGAAGCCGCCTCCTCGCTGGGATACAACACTGTGCTGTTCAATTCCGCCGGCCATGGTTTATCACAGAAGAAGCACAGGACGGCTGTTGGATTCAAGGAGTTGATGAATATTTTATTATGAATGAGAGGCTTACGTTATTTAACCTGGCTGAGATCGAGGGCAAGACCAGCCCCCACCAGCTGCAGGTGAAAGGCGCACTGAAGATGCGGGCCGCGCCCCTTGAATACGTCAAGGACGTTGAAGCACTGGCCACCTTCCTGGGCGGCAGAGTTGTAAAGCCCGGGATCGGTGAGGATTGGGCTGTGAGCAAGGAGATATTCCCGGGTGTAATGGTTCATATTATCTTTAATAGATCGGATGACGAATTCCCCGCCAGGCTGAGAGCACTTTACAGCGGTGATAAGATTAGGATGATCAGGGGTGATGAGCTTGCCACCATCACCATATCGCTGGCCAACCAGCTGTTACGTTATGTGAGAGAAGCCAATGCCGGTGTGAAGCTGCCGGACATATGCTACAGGGTTTAGACTCACGGAAATGAAGCATGGATGATGAATTAAAGGCCTTTATCGATACCAAATTCCAGTTGCCTCCCATCGAAGGAGAAGACAAGACATGCTCGCTGGAGGAGGCTGTCAGGGGTCATGTCAGGCCCGGCATGTCCATCCATTTCGCCGGCAGGAGCGGGGCGCTTTTCTACCAGCTGGTGCGCGAGTTCTGGGGTAAAAAAGGGGATTTCACCATCATCAGCCCCTATGTATCGGCCCTGCTGCTGGCGCTCATCCGAGGCGGGCTTATGAAGAAGGCCATTACCAGCTTTGCCGGCAACACCTACCCCACTCCCGGTCCCAATCCGCTGGTGCAGAAAGCCTATATATCGGGCGCGGTTGAATTTGAGAACTGGACCATGTTGACCATCACACAGCGCCTGCTGGCGGGCGCCATGGGTTGGGAATTCATACCCACGCGCTCCCTCATAGGCAGCACAATGGCCGAGGAGAACAAGGATGATTTCAGCGTTATAGATTCTCCTTTCGGTGGCGGGCAGACCGGCCTGCTCAAAGCGCTGCGGCCGGACGTAACCTTTGTGCACGGCCTGGCGGCAGACCGCTCCGGCAACACCATTTTGCCCTACCCCCTGAGTGTAGATGCATTCGGCGCCTGGGCGGCCAGGCAGGCGGTCATCGTGAGCGTGGAGCACATCGTCCCCACCGATTATATCCGCAGCCATGCTCACCTCGTACGCATACCCGCTTATATGGTCAAAGCGGTTTGCGAGGTGCCCTACGGCGCCCATCCCGGTGGTCTGCCCAACTGTGGAATACCGCAGTACGAAGGTTATTTCGACGACTACGAATTTGCCACAATTATCCGGGATTCCTCCATGGACGAGACACGCTTTATGGGGTTTATCCGGGAGTGGATACTCAATTGCAGAGACCATAAGCAGTATCTGGATAAGCTTGGCAAGGAGAGGTTGCGATACCTCAAGGATAAAGCCAAACCGCATTCCTGGGTGGTGGAAACGCTGGCAGCCGTGCCCGGCATTGAGTTCCAGAAGGAGTCCAACCAGCTTGAGAGGATGGTGATAGCGGGAAGCAGGCATATAGCCGGCCTGTGTCAGTCGAAGGGCTACAGGACCATGCTGGCCGGAGTGGGGCTGGCACAGCTCGCCGCGTGGATGGCGGCTTACCGGCTGAAAGGCTTGAAGCACGATACCGAGCTGGTGGCCGAGAACGGTATGTACGGCTATATGCCGGTGCCGTCGGACCCCACAGGCTTCAGCATGCATAACCTGCACTCTTGCAAGATGCTAACCAATATCGAGACGGCCCTGGGCGTCCTGGCCGGCGGATCGAGCAGCTTCTGTCTGGGTGTCCTCGGCGCGGCGCAGATCGACAGGTACGGGAACGGTAACTCCACCAAAATACCCCATGTCTATTACATCGTAGGATCGGGCGGCGCCAACGACGTCGTCAGCTCATGCCGCGAGACCATAGTATTTGCCCCCGCCGGCCGGGAGAGGCTGATCAAGGACGTTTCGTATATAACCTACCCTGGTAAAAACGTTAAGACTCTGGTCACGGACGTGGGCATCTTCGAGAAGCCCGAGGGTAAGGACACTCTGGTGCTGACCTCTTATATCCCCTACGGGACGGCCATCAGGGAGGATGAGGCTATCAGGGGCATCAAGCGGATGGTGGGCTGGGAGCTGGAAGTGGCCCCGCATCTTGAAAAGATCGACCTGCCCTCGTATGAGGAAAAGATGATGGTCAGGCTCTTCGATCCCTACGGCTTCTACACAAAGGTCTGATAGGTACTGCTGCAAGGTAACCGGAGCTCCCTATTGGGTCCGTCCGAACTCTTTCTTGAGCTGTTGCGAGCTGAGATGAAGCATGGTGGGCCTTCCGTGGGGGCAGGTACGCGGCTGTGAGGTGCTCGCAAGCTGTTTGATAAGCTCCCCCTGTTCGCCCGCATCCAGTTTCTGGCCTGCCCTGATCGCGCCGTGACAGGCGATCAAGCGGGCGGCCTTCACATCCCGCTTGCCCGGGTCCTTTTCAACTCCCATCTCATCCAGTATTTCTGTGATGGTATCCGTCAGTGCCACGCCGATTAGCACCGATGGTACGGCGCGCACCAGGCAGGTGTTGCCGCCGAAAGGCTCGATGGTGAACCCGAGCTCACTCAGCAGGCCGGAGCAGCCTGCGAGTGCCTGTACCTGAGCGGGCGAAAGCTCCAGGGCCAGGGGTTCCAGCATGCCCTGCACATCGGGCTGCCCGGCTGTCCTCTGCACCATTATCTTCTCGAATAATATGCGTTCATGGGCCGCATGCTGGTCGATCAGGTAGAGACCCTCCTCACCCTCCGCCAGAATATAGCTGGAGGAGAGCTGCCCCAGTGTCCGTAAAGCGGGGACCTCCGTGGCATGGGGTTCCCACAGGGGTCGCGTGGATGCTTCTTCCAGGTCCGGCCTCGCCGATGGCAGTGGAGACTTTGCCAGGGTATCCCTCAGTGTTTTCACGATGGCCGTGAATACGTTGATGTTATTGCGGAATTTTACCTCGAGCTTGGTGGGGTGGACGTTGACATCCACCTCCTCCGGAGGGATAGCGATATTGATTACCGCCAGCGGATGCCTGCCGCTCATCAGCAATCCTTCGTAGGCGGTCTCAACCGCTTTGGCCAGTATGGAGTTGCGCACGTAGCGCCGGTTGACGAAGAAGCTCAGGTAGCTGCGGCTGGAGCGCTGCACCGAAGGCGGGCTGGCCAGTCCCTGAATATAAAGCAGGTTGTCTGTGCCCTCCACCTCCAGCATTTTCCTGGCGATGTCCAGGCCGTAAATCACGGACACCGCCGACCGCAGCTCCGCGTCCCCGGTGGTGCGCAGGGTGGTGCGGCCGTCGCTGACCAGCTCGAACCGCACTTCGGGATAAGCCAGCGCAAACTGGCTCACCAGCGCGGCTATATGACCGGCCTCGGTGGCGGCGGACTTCAGAAATTTCAACCTGTCCGGGAAATTCTGGAAGAGCCGCCGCACCGTCACCGTAGTGCCCTGCGAGCGGCTTTTTTTCTCCCTGGCGATGACCCTGCCATTTTCCAGTCGACAGCAGCTGGCGGCGCTG
>JAQTLG010000167.1 GCA_028715025.1 Dehalococcoidia bacterium
AACATTAGCTTTATAGGCGGCGCTGTCAGATTTGGATAATGACGATATGATCGGAAATTACGTATGATAAACGGCAAGCTTAATACGAAGATATTTTTAACGGATAGTGAGTTCAGCGAGCTTTTCGGACCCGGCATAGCCAGGCTGGTCGGTATCATGAATAAGGCCGCGACGGATATCTGCCCTCGCTGCAATGGTTACTGCTGCAAGAATATAGGATGCCTGTTTTACTCGGAATATTTCAGCACCTGTCCCATCTTCGACCGGCGGCCGCGCGAGTGCCGTTATCACTTCTGCAACGAGATATTCACGGCAGCGCCGTTGACCAGGGAAGAGAAGGACCTCATGCAGCAACCTGTTGAGGACCTCATCTGCGGCAGCAAAAGCGAGATTGCCAGCCTGTTCTTCCTTTTCCCCGAGTTCCCGCTGGACGAAAAAGGCCTGACGGCACTGGGAATCAAGGATGAAGTGCGGCGGATCATCGGGGATTTCGAGGGTGGCAAATTGAAAGAGGATGAAGCCTTTGCGACGCTGAGTCAGTTATGCAGGGATGACGCCGCCATCCCTGCCTGAGCAGTTATTTCTCGATCAGCACCATATCGAAGATAAATTTTTTCACCCTGGCGGCGTATTCGCGATAGAAGAAGGCGGTATTGTCCACGATATATTGCTGTTCCAGTCCCAGCAGAATGGAGGAAAAAATCGTCGCTATATAGTGCTCGTCAACATCCCTGAAGATGCCCTTTTCTTTGCCTTCCCGCAGGATCGATGAGAGGCTCTCCCTGTAACCCCTGTACAGTTTGCTCAGGATACGCTGCATACGCTCATTGAACTTAATCTGCGTCAGGAAATCGAAGGTTACGTATATATATTCCTTTTCATTTTCGACAAGGTTAAAGCCCTGGTCGACGAAGATGCCTAATTTTTCTTTAGGATCGGACTCACGTTCGAGTGCTCTTTCCAATGACGAACGCACATTTTGCTGCATCTCCCTGAGCAGAGTGACCAGCATATTCTCCTTATCTTTAAAATAGTGGTGGATGAGGCCCGAGGAGACCCCCGCCCGCTTGGCGATATCCATCATGGTGAAATTGTAGTAACCTTTTTCTGCAATTATTTCGTATGCTGCACGGGTGATCTGCCTTTTCCTGTAGCTGGCTATCTGTTTCCCGCGCTGAGCGCGGTTCAGCTTGTTGTTCTTTTTTACCACCACTCTCGTCTGAAACACCCTGCTCTTTTTTTGCGGCATTAATAACTCCTATTATTACGGATTAAAATTGAGTCGCCATCTCCATCAATGCACTGCATTATGATATACAATTCCGGCTTATTGTTCAATCAATCAATGGATAGACTCCTGGTATCATACGGGCTTGTGGACGTATCAGGCCGTGTAAAAGCTTAAAATTATACCACGGATAGATATGCGCCTGTTAAGCTCTGGACATTTATATGAGACGTGTGTAAAAATATGCATCAGTCGGCTTTGCGGTTAAAGCATATTTTTAAAGGAGGCGTGTGTGATGAAAATTTTGGCAGGTATACTGCTGGCAGCGTTGATAGTCTTTTCGGGTAACAACTGCGCGGCGCCCGACGGAAAGCTGCGTATAATTACTGAAGATTATCCGCCCTATAACTTCGCGGATGAGAGGGGCAATATCACGGGTCAGTCCACCGAGATAGTTCGATCGCTGATGAGCAAAACGGGAACTGACACCGCCATCGAGCTGATGCCGTGGTCGAAGGGATATGAAATAGTACAGAGCCAGCCCAATACCATGATCTACTCCACCGGCAGGATGCCTTTTCGTGAGGAGATGTTTAAGTGGGTAGGCCCCATCGGGTTCGCCGATCAATGGTTTTACGCCAAGAGGGGATCGAACATCCTGATCAGTTCCCTGGACGACGCCAAGAAAGTAAAATCCATAGCAGTTTACAAAGATGATACCAATCAGCTCTTCCTTATGGAGAAAGGTTTTACAAACCTGGATGTAAGCGAAAACGATGCCCAGTGCATCAAGAAGCTCATGGACGGTAAGGTTGACCTCTGGCTGGGCCCTTCCCAGGGATTAGCCTTCATAACTTATGAGGCGGGTGTCAATCCCGCGGAGATCGAGCCGGTATCGTACGTGAGGCGAACCGAATGGTACATCGCTTTCAACCGCCAGACGCCGGATGCAACTATCGAAGCCTGGCAGAAAGCCCTTGACGATATGAAGAAATCGGAGAGTCCCGATGTATGCAGCGTCTACGACAGCATCATTACCAGCTATGTCCTGCCCCGCTACACGACCGACAGTGTGTCAAGCGAAGTGGTTATCCAGCTTGTGGAAAAGACAGCCGGAGATATCGCAGCCGATACGGCGGGCACTTTCAGGAAGATCAATGCCGGCGAAAGCCCCTATCAGGATAAGGACAGGCCGGACCTCTATGTATACGTCTTTGACAAGTACGTGACCGAAGTGGCCAACGCCAGCAACCCGGCGGTGGTGGGACGCAACCTCAAAGGAGTGCCGGATATGGTGGGGAAGCTTTTCAGGGATGCGATTGTGGAGGGTGCGCTTAAGAACGGCACGGGCTGGGAGGACTATGTTTTCACAATGCCCGGTAAAATCGGCCTGTTCTATAAGTCCGTGTATTACAAGCTGGTCACAGGCAGCGATGGCAAGCAGTATGTGGTCTGTGTGGGCCGATATAAGGACAAACAGGAATAGCGTATAAGTACGGACAATCGTTTCCGCGTGCGACTCTTGACATGTAATTCATGTGTATGTAAACTATGTCTCTGATTGCGCTTTTTTCAGGCCATAGACTAATTTGAAGGTATGGTGCATTGCTAATCTCTGAAAGCAGGAAAACCAGCTACATAGTAATCGACAAGGACAAATGTAAGGCCTGCCATTACTGTATCTCAGTTTGTGCCAGGGAGATCATCGGGACATCCAAAGAGATTAACAGGCTCGGCGTGAATTTCGCCGAGGTAATTCCTGATAAAGCACACGAATGCACGGGCTGCAAGTCATGCGCAATGATGTGCCCTGACGTTGCTATCTCGGTTTTCCGCAGCCGTGTCCTGGAAGCAGGCGCCATTTCCTGACCATTAATAATCCGAGGAGCCGACCGATGCCCGAAAGGACCCTCATGGGGGGTAATATTGCCGTAGCAAAAGGCGCCATACTCGCCGGGTGCCAGGCCTATTTTGGTTACCCCATTACACCGCAAAATGACCTGCTCGAATATATGGCGGTGCATATGCCCGAAGAGGGAAGGGTGTTCCTGCAGACCGAGAGCGAACTGGCCGCCATCAACATGGTTTACGGCGCCGCGGCCGTAGGATTCCGCGCCATGACCTCCACTTCAAGCCCCGGTTTCAGCCTTCAACAGGAAGGCATCTCTTATATGTCCGGCGCCGAAATGCCCGCCGTCATCGTTAACATCATGCGGGCCGGGCCCGGACTGGGCAATATCGGAGGAGCGCAGGGCGACTACATGCAGTGCACGCGAGGTGGCGGGCACGGTGACTACTATTTGATAAACCTGGCACCGTCAACTGTTCAGGAGATGATGGATCTGACAATGCTGGCCTTCGAACTGGCCGATAAATACCGCAATCCCACGCTGGTAATAGCCGACGGATTTTTAGGGCAGGCTATGGAACAGGTCGTAATACGTGACCGTGTTAAGAAGCTGCCCGAAAAGAAGTGGGCCATCACCGGCGCCAAAGGCAGACCCAAGAACCTTATCAATTCCTTTGAGATGAATCCCATCGATCACCCCAGACGGATCAAGCTGCTGCTGGATAAATTCGAAAAGATGCGGATTAACGAGGTACGTTACGAAGCACTCAATACTGAAGACGCGGATATCATACTGGTCGCCTACGGTAGCGCAGCCAGGTCCGCCATCAGTGCTATGAAGATGGCCCGCAATAAGAAGCTCCGCGTGGGCCTTATCCGTCCTATCACGCTGTTCCCCTTCCCCTACCAGCCGCTGGCCGACCTTGCTGAGAAGGGGTGCAAGTTCGTGGTGGCCGAGATGAGCGGTGGGCAGATGGTGGAGGATGTCAGGATAGCGGTGGGGAACCAGAATGAGATAAAGCTGGTGAATACTTACGGCGGTGTGCCCCTGGAAGCAGACCCCATATTCGAGGCCATCGACCTGTTGATGTAGTTAAGGATATGAACCAGGCTGAAATGAACGATTACGATAACACGATTTTTGTCCGCCCGGACATAATGGTCGACCGTCCCACGCACTTCTGCCCGGGATGCGGCCACGGCATTATTCAGAGACTGGTGGGCGAGGCCCTGCAGGTACTGGATCTTCAAGAACGGGCCATATGCATAGGCTCCATCGGGTGCACAGTGACTGCCTACGAATATTTCAAGGTCGACGGCATGGAGGCGCCCCACGGGCGCGCGCCGGCCGTGGCCACAGCCATCAAGCGCTGCAGGCCCGACCTGGTGCCCTTCGCCATACAGGGCGATGGCGACCTGGCCTCTATCGGCGCCGGCGAGATCGTTCATGCGGCTGCAAGGGGAGAGAAGATCACCATCATTTTCGCCAACAATGCCACCTACGGCATGACCGGAGGACAGCTTGCCCCCACCACGCTGATGGGTATGTACACGGCTTCCACTCCCGGCGGACGCACTGCCGAGCAGTCGGGTTACCCTATCAGAATGAGCGAGATGCTGGCCACGCTGGATGGCCCTGCCTATATCGCCAGGGTGGCTGTGAATACTCCGGCAAACGTGCGCAAGGCCAAGAAGGCTGTTGAGCTGGCCTTCCGCGTACA
>JAQTLG010000168.1 GCA_028715025.1 Dehalococcoidia bacterium
TTAGAGAAAATCAGAGTAGCAGATTTCACCACCATGCTGGCGGGCGCCGGCGTATGCCGCGAGCTGGCTGACCTGGGCGCTGACGTTATCAAGATCGAACCTATCGATGGCGATTCCTGGCGCATGCTGGCCGGAGGATTCATGGGAGTCAACCGCGGCAAGCGCGGCATCGTCATCGACCTCAGACAGGAGGAGGCCAGAAAAATCGCGCACAAGCTGATCTCCACCTGCGATATGGTGGTGGAGAACTCCCGCCCGGGCATTATGAAAAAGCTCGGCATGGACTACGAGACCGTCAAGAAGATAAAGCCGGACATCCTATATATTTCCATGCCCGCCTTCGGATCGAAAGGTCCTGACGCGGAGCGGCCCGGCTACGATCCCCTCTTCCAGGCCATGAGCGGCCAGATGTTGGGACAGGGAGGACCCGGCAAGACGCCGATCTTCCATAAGATACAGCTCAATGATGAGATGGGACCCATGCTGGGCGCCTTCGGCGCATCGCTGGCCCTTTTCAACAAGCTGCGCACAGGACAGGGACAGTTTGTGGAGACCTCGCTGCTTCGCTCCGCTGTGACGCTGCAGTCGGGCAATTTCATCCAGTACAAGGGTATGAAGCGTAAATACCTGGGCAAGCCGGACATCAAGGGATTGAGCGCCCTCGACCGCCTCTACCAGGGCATCGACGGCGGCTGGCTGTACGTTTACTGTCCCAAGGAGGAGCACTGGAAGACCCTGTGCAAGGTGTTGGGCCTGACCGCCCTTGTCACCGACCCGCGCTTCGCCACAGCGGGCGCTCGCAAGAAGCACGACAAAGAGCTCACGGCCATACTGGAGGAGACGTTCTTCACCACCCCGGCTAGCGCCTGGGCGCTGCTGCTGGCGCTTCAGGGCGTGCCGGCAGCGCCGGGACAGTCCATCGTCGATCTGCTGCAGAGCGACCCGCACTGCAAGGCCACGGGAGTATACGAGTACCAGGAGCATCCCCAGTGGGGCAAAGTACAATTACAGGGTATCAACGCGGAGTTCTCTGAGACACCGGGCAAGGTGATGAGGCCCGGTCCCATGCTGGGCGAGCACACCACAGAGGTGCTGCTGGAGATCGGCTATACGAAGGAACAGATCGAGGACTTCAAGGCCAGGAAACTGGTCCTGCAGGCCGAAGTACCTGTTAAGAAGTAACCGCTCATGAACTCCATTGTAAAACTCGAATGCGATCGCGGCCTGGCAGTAATCAGGCTGGAGCAGGACCCGCCCGGTCCTGGTCTGGCTGACCGGCTCGCCGCGATCTGCGATGAATTGAACTACAATACGGATATCAGGGCCGCTGTCATAACCGGCAGCGGCCCCGTTTTCTGCGGAGATGCTGCAACCGCCCACGGAGCGCAGGCTGCCTTTTCTCTGTCGACGCCTGTGGCCTCTCTCAATTGCCCGGTGATCGCGGCCATCAACGGGGACGCTATCGGAATCGGGCTCGAGCTGGCGCTGGCCTGCGACATCAGGATCGCGGCGGGGATGGCGCATTTCTCCCTGCCCGAAATCGAAGGGGGCCTTATTCCGTTCGACGGCGCCACACAGCGGCTGCCGCGCCTGGTCGGACGCGCCAGAGCAATAGAGCTGATGCTGACCGGCGAGGTTATCACAGCGGACGAAGCCCTGCGCATCGGGCTGGTCAGCCGGGTTGTGCCGGCTGAAGACGTATTGAACGTTGCTCTGGAGATGGGCCGCGAGATGGCGGGCAAGGCTTCATGGGCGCTGAGATACTGCAAAGAGGCCGTATACAAAGGGCTGGATAGGACGCTGGCCCAGGGACTGCAGCTCGAGGGTGATCTTTACTTCCTGCTGCATACCACCGAAGACCGCGTTGAGGGCGTCAAGTCATTTAAAGAGAAGCGCAAACCCGAATTCAAGGGGAAGTGATGGAAGGATTCGAGACCATCATCTTCGAGAAAAAGGGGCAACTAGCCTTAATTACGCTCAACCGTCCCCGGGTTCTCAATATTTATAACGTACGCATGCGCGACGAGCTTTACGAAGTGCTCTCGGCTATCGAATCCGATTCGGATGTACACGTGGCCATAATCAGGGGCGCCGGGGAGAAGGCCTTCTGCGCCGGCGCCGACCTGAGCGAGTTTCTCTCCGCCCCCGCGCCCACATTTGCCCGCCATGTGCGCTGGCACAGGGATGTATGGGGGCTCTTCCTCAACCTGCCCCAGCCCGTTATCGGTGCGCTGCACGGCTATGTCTTCGGCTCCGGCATCGAGATGGCCATGTGCTGCGATATCAGAATCGCATCCGAAGATGCAGTATTCGGCCTGCCGGAGGTGGCGCTTGGCTTCATACCCGCAGCCGGTGCCACGCAGACGGTGCCGCGCGCCGTTGGTCCCGGCCATGCGCTCGACCTGCTGCTGACCGGCCGCCGCGTAGGAGCGCAGGAGGCTCTTGCTATGAGGCTGGTCAATCGCGTGGTACCTCGCAATGATTTGCAGGTAGAGGCCGAAAAGCTGGCTGAAAAGATAGCCGGCTACGATCAGGGGGCTGTGAGGAAACTGAAACAGGCCGTCTCAAGAGGTTTGGATTTACCGGTAGGCTCACATCCGTAGGGGCGAACCTGTAGGGGCCAAATCCAACCTGTCATTGCGAGCGAAGCGTGGCAATCTTGTGTTCGGAATTGCGTCAACAGAAGATTGCCGCGTCTCCTTCGGTTCCTCGCAATGACTCCATAGCGTACTTTCAGATACGCCTGCCGGGATCATCCGATTCCAGCGTTTTAATCTGCCTCTGGATATTGTTGATCTCCTGCGCAAGCCAGATGATGTCGTTCCGGTAATTGGAGTTCCCGTCGATGCGCTGCAGGAGCTCCCTCATCTTCTTTTCTAACGCCGCCGATCTGTCCCGCAACGTTGCAATATCAAGCTCTTTTTGCTTACGCAGTGAATTCGGATCGATCTCCGGCATGATATTCTAATAGTCCCATTGATTTTTAAAAAATTATACGCCGGTTCACACCCATTTGTCGATATACTCGCCTATCTGCTGTACGGCACGGCGGCTTTCGGGCATAAAGCTGGCGGCAAATTGCCACACATGCTGCATTCTTGGCCATTCATCAAGCACTGTATTCACACCGGCCTGCTTTGCGCGTTCCACCAGGCGCGTCGAGTCCGAGAGGAGGACCTCGTCCGACCCCACCTGTACCAGCAAAGGTGGCAGCCCTTTCAGGTCGGCATAGAGAGGTGATGCCAGGGGAGTCTTCGCATCGAGCCCTCCCAGGTACATCTTCGCGAATGCATGTTCCTTATAATCGAAGATAATCAGGTCGGCTTTGGCTTTGCTCTTCCACGTCTCCCCGGAAAACGTCAGGTCGGTCCAGGGTGAAAGGCATACACAGGCTGCGGGCATAGGGATATTCGCATCCCTCAGGCTGATCAGCAGTGCGACAGCCAGGCCGCCGCCCGCTGAGTCGCCGGCTATTGCCAGGTGTTTGGGATCGACGCGGCCGTTTATCAACCATTTATAGGCCGCAACGGCATCCTCAACCGCTGCCGGGTGGGGATGCTCGGGGGCCAGCCTGTAATCGAGTGTTAGCGCACGGGCTTTGGAGGCGATAGCGATATTGGCTACCAGGGAGCGGTGCGAATTGCAGGAGCCGCATGTATACGACCCGCCATGCAGGTAAAGGACCACCCTGCCTTCGGGTATGCCGGGAGGGATCAGCCATTCAGCCGGTACGCCGCCGGCCGATTCTTTAACAGCTTTGACCCCTTTGGGCAGTTTGAACATAGCGCCCAGCTTGTCCAGCTCATCGCGTTCCTTCTGTAAATCGGTCTCTTTAGTCTTGGGTGCGAAAGCATGTTGAAGTCGAAAATATACTTCAAGCACTCTTGCCTGCAAGCTAAGCATAACCACTCATCTCCTTATTGCATTTAACTACAACGTCCTCTGCCATATCCAGTACCTCACCTTATCAACGCGGATTATATCATAGATATATACCGGCATCTTGCAGATGCATGAGATGAGATTTAGACTATTATCAAATGTTCAGGCATTTTCTTCTAATCGGCTCTCTACTTTTATTAATGACTACGGTTGGATGCCAGATTAGTGAAGATACGATCCAGGTCTCTCTTGATAATGAGTTCTCCTTAGCCCCAGGCCAGACCGCCGAATTAAAGGGTGAAGGGATTACCTTGCAATTTGAGGGAATCCAGGAGGATAGTCGATGCACTAAAGGAGCGACCTGCTTCTGGGCGGGTAGGGGGATGAGCGTCCTGCTGATTAACGATAACGGTTTGACTTCAAGAATAGTGCTGACCGAGCCGGGTCCAGCAGACCAGCCGGATGCAAATACTTATAAACAATATGAATTCACCTCACATGTGCAACCATATCCGGAGCTTGGAAAACAGATACCTAAAGATGACTATCGCTTATTTTTGACTGTAAAGAAGATATCTGCTGGAACTTATTAAACACGTAGTACTGCAAACGGGCATATACATTATAATTGGCGATCATATACTTGATACAAGCCTGCAGAAATAAGATGAATCAGGAGGAATAACAGTGGACAGGAAATACATTGTGATGATCTTATCGTGGTTGCTGGGATATTTCGGGGCTGACCGTTTTTTTCAAGGTCAGATTTTATTGGGTG
This sequence comes from Dehalococcoidia bacterium, assembly GCA_028715025.1. GTDB lineage: Bacteria > Chloroflexota > Dehalococcoidia > GIF9 > UBA5629 > CAIMUM01. Next base: position 4,661 of record JAQTLG010000168.1, read on the forward strand.
TATTAAAGCTCATTACGCTTGGTGCAGTTGGAGTATGGTGGTTAGCTGATGCGGCGTATTATACGTAT
>JAQTLG010000169.1 GCA_028715025.1 Dehalococcoidia bacterium
TACCTATCTTCATTGACGCCCAGGACAATGGTTATAGCTTCGTTGCTTGCGGGAGCTGAGATAATTACCTTTTTTGCGCCGCCCTGAAGATGCGCAGCAGCTTTAGTAGCGTCCGTAAACAGGCCGGTTGATTCCAGTACGATCTCGACGCCGAGGTCTTTCCACGGTATTTTAGCGGGGTCGCGTTCTGCGATGACTTTTGTCTTCTCTCCGTCCACAATTATTGCATCGGCGGATGCTTCCACCTTGCCGGGGTATATCCCGTAGGAGCTGTCGTATTTAAGCAGATGGGCATTGGTCTTTGAATCCGTCAGGTCATTGATGGCGGCAATCTCAAGCTTGTCGCCGTAATGCATATTGATGGCCCTGAATACCAGGCGGCCTATGCGCCCGAATCCGTTGATCCCTATTTTATATGCCATTGGTCAACCTCCTTTGCTTGTTTTACTTTTATTGTAGGCGGCGGTGATCCTGGTCGACATGCCGCCGCGGATATTCCATTCGCTGATGATCTCCATGCTTTTAGGCTTGAGCGTTTTGACCAGGTCCTCCAGTATGCGGTTGGTCGATTCCTCGTAGAAGGTCCTGACGGTACGGTAGCTGGTCAGGTACAGTTTCAGCGATTTGAACTCGATAATGGACTTATCGGGCACATATTTGATCGTGATGGTGGCAAAATCAGGCTGTCCCTCATTGATTGGGCACAACGCGGTGAACTCGGGCGCAACAACCTCTATCCGGTAGTCACGTCCCATGTACGGGTTGGGCATGGCGATCAGCAGGCCGGGCTGCGGCGCATTGCCGTATTTCAGGTTGAGCGAATGAATTTTACGTACGAGTTTATCCATACGCTATTCCCCGGACCAGTAGATAATCCTGCCGTTTTCCGCCATTTTCTTGCCCTTGCCCTCGGCCACCAGGTACTGCAGGTGCGCAAGCGCTTCCAGCACGGCCAGCCTCCGGTCTATCGGCTCTAACTTATCGTAAGCCGTTTCTTCGCCGTTGACAACCCATGGTATGGACTTCGCCACATCATAGGCGTTCTTTGTCTCAACGCCCATCACCCTCTGGATCCTCATCATCCTGTCGCGATGGAAACGCAGTATGTCGTCGATCGTAGGGCCGAGCCCGCTGAAGACCGATCCGTGGCCGGGGAAGACAAACCGTACCTCCAGCTCCGACAGCGATCCCAGGGACTTTACATAATCACCGAGCGGATTCTCACCTGACTGCGGGTGGTAGCTGACATTGGGGACAACTTCTGAGAGCACGTGGTCGCCGCAGAAGAAGTATTTTTTATTCGGCTCGTAAAGGCAGATATGGCCGGGTGAATGCCCGGGCGTGGCCATGACCCGGAATTCATAAGGGGGCATGGAGACAACGTCGCCCTCCTTCAGCAATTTGGTAGTCGTGAATGGTGAGACATAGCTGCGGATATTGAAGGACGCCTCCGAGAGCATCTTGAGCTCCCACTCGGGCACGCCGTTGGCCGTAAGAAAGGCCGACAGCGTGGTCAGCAGATCATCGGTGTGAAAGTAGCGTGAGTCCAACAGGTTGCCCTCGATCTCGCTGAGCGAAATTGTGGCGCCGGTCAGTTCCTGAATTTTTCCTGCCAGGCCGATATGATCGGGGTGAAAATGCGTGACGACGATGTCGGTGATATCCTTCATGGCAAAGCCGCTGTTCTTCATCTCCTGGGCCAGCGCGTTGAAGGCCTCGGCCGTGTTCCAGCCTGTATCGATCAGGAGGTTGCCCTGTTCTCCTTCGATGATATAGACGTTGACGTTCTCCGGGCCGACATTGAGAAGCGGAAGTTTGATCTGGTTGATGCCCTTGAACAGCTCCATGAAATATTATCCTCCTATATCAGCAGGGCGCTGCGCCCCGGGTAAACGGCCTTCTTTCCCAGCTCGGATTCGATCTTGAGCAGCCTGTTGTATTTGGCCACCCTTTCGCTGCGGCAGGGAGCACCGGTCTTGATCTGGCCTGAATTCACGGCCACCGCCAGGTCAGCGATGGTCGTGTCCTCGGTTTCGCCGGAACGGTGGCTGATGACCGCCGTCCAGCCGGCCCTGCGGGCCATATCGATGGCTGCCAGCGTCTCGGTCAGCGTGCCTATCTGGTTGACCTTGATCAAAACCGAATTGGAAGCCTTTCTTTCGATGCCCAGTTTGATGCGCTTAACGTTGGTGGTGTAAAGGTCGTCGCCGACGAGCTGAACCTTCTTGCCCAGCTTGCTGTTGAGCAGTATCCAGCCGTCCCAGTCGTCCTCATCCAGGCCGTCCTCGATGCTGATAATGGGGTATTTAGAGGCCCAGCCGGCATAGAAATCGACCATCTCGGCGCTGCTCAGCGACCTGCCCTCGCGCGCCAGCACGTACTTCCCGTCTTTATAGAAGCTGCTGGCCGCCGGGTCCAGCGCTATATGGCAGTCCCTGCCCGCTTTGTAGCCGGCCAGCTCGATGGCTGACAGTATCAGCTCGACCGCCTCGCTGTTTGAGGATAGAGAAGGGGCGAAGCCGCCCTCGTCGCCGACGTTGGTGTTGTAATTCTTCTTTTTCAGAGTTTTTTTAAGGGCATGGTAGACCTCGCAGCCCATTTGCATGGCCTGGCTGAAGTTTTTTGCGCCCGTGGGCATGACCATGAATTCCTGCAGGTCGGTGGAGTTTTCGGCGTGCTTGCCGCCGTTGAGTATGTTCATCATGGGTACGGGCAGCGTAACGGCCTTTTCGCCGCCGATGTATTTATAGAGGGGAAGCCCTGCGCCGATGGCTGCGGCTTGCGCCGCCGCCAGTGATACGCCCAGCATGGCATTGGCGCCCAGCCTGGACTTGTCAGGCGTGCCGTCCAGGTCGATCAGTCGATTATCCAAAATGTCCTGTTTAGAGGCGTCCTGCCCGATGACGGCCTTGCGGATGGTGGTGTTCACGTTCTCCACGGCCTTCAATACACCCAGTCCGCCGAAACGTTTCTTATCTCCGTCGCGCAGCTCGAGGGCCTCGTATTTGCCGGTGCTGGCGCCGGATGGCACCGCAGCTCTGCCTGAGACCCCGTTTTCCAGGGATATCTCAACCTCTACCGTGGGGTTGCCTCTGGAGTCGATTATTTCGCGTGCGTTGATGTTTTTTATTTTCATACTACTGCCACCTGATTTAATTCGAGGGGAATTTTCGGCCTCTATTCAAAGCCGTGTCATTATACCACCCGTTTTTTCTCAGGGGCAATATGAATTGAACGCGTGGGGGTAGAGCAACAATTAAAGGTTCAAGTAATATCTAAGCGTTATGTATTTGAAGCCGACATAAAATGCTCATATTCTTCTTTTGAGGCAGCCTGCGCCGTTTTACGAGCATTATTAATATCGTCAAAGTGTTCCCTGAGCAATGTCACCACATTAGCATCAATAGCATAACCGTCAGCCATCTGCTGTAAAACATGTATGGCGCTTTGGTCGGACATTCCCTTTCTATATGGTCTATCTTCAGTTATTGCGGTGAAAACATCCGCGACCGCCATGATTCGAGAGCCCAGAGGGAGTTCTTCGCCTGTTTGATGGAAAGGATAGCCATTGCCATTAATACGCTCGTGGTGAAAAGAGGCCCAGTTATTAATGGTTTCCAAACCGTTGATGGTTTGAAGAGCGCGATATGTCAGATAAGTATGATGTCTCATTAAATTGTATTCCTCATCAGTGAGCTTCCCCGGTTTCTCCAACACCTCCGCCGGTACGGCAAGTTTCCCCAAATCATGTAAATAGCCGGCTACGGTCATCATGTCGCACTCTCTTTCATTAAACATGGCAAATCTGGCCAGCGCAGTCGCTGTAGCTGCGACGCCACTGGAATGAGTAGCAGTGAAACGACTGCGGAAGTCAATGATATGAGCAAATACTCTCGCTAATGAGAGCAGATCAATTACTCCCTGCTCAATGATCGGGAGGGTTGCCACCCTGTTTATGATTGGTCCTATATTGTTGGAAGTTACATCACACCAGAAGTACTCTTTATCTGCCAGTGACTTAAGGGCATCGACCAATTCAGCGGGAAACAATTCACCGGTCTTACTCGTAATTTTGTCCATGATACCTGATACTTGATCCAATATCTCGCGTCGCCTATCAACGCTTATTGCTACCCTGTCCGCAAGGTATAAGATGTGGCTTCCGAACGGCACAGGATGACCATTGTATTCAGTTCCTTTGCCATTCTGCCAGGGAGTATGATGATATCGTATTATAAGAGAGATACTCGAAAACGGTTTATGCATTTTAAGAAGCAAGTACCCCAACTCTGCATGTTTCTGGGGATTATCGAATTCAAAATGTAAAGCTTGTAGTTTTTCGGCACTTGAAAGAGCGCCGATATCATGCAGAAATCCTGCCAGTACCAGTTCCTGTTGCTGCTCTTGTGAAAAGCCAAGTTCTCTGGCAATACGAAAGGCTATGTAAGCAACTTGTTTGTGATGATCCACCAGAAGCGGATTGACCATATCCATCGCATTAGATAGACATGAGACGAGATCAAATAACGGAATCTTTAGCTCTTTCAGCATGCTGCACTACCTCATTAAGATATGGCCTTTTATCCATCAAATCAGCTGTCTAATAGTCTATGTGATTATAAGTATGAAAGCAATAGAATGGATGGAAGGATTCCACATTCTGTGATTGAGCATTTGAAACAAAGCAATGGAATAAACAGATGTGGTCGTTGAAGCGACTCTA
>JAQTLG010000170.1 GCA_028715025.1 Dehalococcoidia bacterium
ACATAGAGTGTGTCTCCGGTATTAATGATGTCGCCCAGCCTGCCGCTGGCCTGTTCGACCCTTATGCCGGGCGATACTGTGAATACGGCGTCGGGAACATCCTCCAGGGCGGTGGTTGCGCCCTTGGCATCCACCTTGTGCGTGCCCTTGGAAGATGCCGGGATGGAGAAAGAGGACTGCCACGAGCCGTTGAGATCGGCCGAGATATTGGTCTTGACCACTATGTCGTCGTAGATGACGGCGATGTTGGTCTCGCCGCCGCCGAAGCCGGCGCCCGATACGGTGACCACGCGCCCCACCCAGCCCGAGTTGGGATTGATGCTGAAGGATGGCGTCACCGTAAAGATCTGCTCCTTGATCTCGGATGAGGGTGTAGTGGATCCGCTGGCCGAGATAGAGTGGTTGCCCCTGTTGCTGGCGGGGATTTTGAGTGTATAGAGCCAGCTTCCGCCGGCGTTCGCCTCGATGCCCGAGGCAGCTTCGTTGCTGTTGTAGATTATTTTAATGCCTGTCTCACGGGCGTCGAAACCGTCACCCTTGACGGCCACCTCTGTGCCCACTATGCCTTTTTTAACGCCAATGGAGATGGTGCCCAGAACGGTGAACTCCTTCTGGAAGGATTTGCTGCCCACCTTCAGCGTTACCATCTGTTTGCCGCGCGGCGATTGTGGCACCTCGAAGACCAGGGGCTGGCAGCCCATTTTGGAGATGGTGCCCTGCTGGATAAGCTGGTTGGAATCGCCCCAGTAAAGGAAGTACTCCCCCTCACCGTACTGGCAGAAAGCCGGTATTTTAACGTCCGTGCCTACCCGTCCCGATGTGGGGTCCAGCGTAAGCGATTCCGCATGTGCTGCGGCCGGCAGTATAAGGACTGTTAAGAAGCAAAGTGCAAGTAAAGACGCCAGGACCTTTACTTTCATCTCTTAATCCTCCGGATTGCTTTTGAATGTATCATAACATAAATCAATCAATTATTAACGTAGGTGGTCGATTCCATAATCACATTTAATCGGCGGGAGCACGTCATTGCGAGCGTTTTTTCTTCGTCATTGCGGTGAGCCGAAGCTGCGGGCCGAAGGCGTGGCAGGCAGTGTGGCAATCCCGTGTAGTGAAGTCACGCGCAAGATTGCTTCGTCACCCTGTTGCTCACAATGCCCCGTGAAGGCGTCCTTAGCCGTCCTTGCTGGTGAGTTTATCAAGGAACTCCTGGTTGGTCTGCGATTTGGAAAGCCGCTCGATGACCCTTTCCGAAGCATCGGTGGGATTGTTTGAATCCTCGGCCAGCATGCTGACCATACGGCGAAACAGCCATACCTTGGCCAGTGTGGCCTCGCCCAGCAGCAGCTCCTCGCGGCGCGTGCTGCTGCGCATGATGTCGATCGCAGGGAAAACACGTTTTTCCGCCAGCCTCCTGTCCAGATGCAGCTCCATGTTGCCCGTGCCCTTGAATTCCTCGTAGATGAGGTCGTCCATGCGGCTGCCGGTATCCAACAGGCAGGTGGCCAGTATTGTGAGGCTGCCGCCTTCCTCGATATTGCGGGCGGCGCCGAAGAACCGCTTGGGCGGATAGAGGGCCACGGAATCGATACCGCCGGAGAGCGTGCGGCCGCTGGGGGGCATAGCCAGGTTATAGGAGCGGGTCAACCGGGTGATGCCATCCAGCAATATGACCACGTCCTTGCCTATCTCGGCCAGGCGCTTGGCCCTCTCCAGCGCGAGCTCCGCCACGCGCGTGTGGTTCTCAACCGGCTCGTCGAATGTGGCCGAGACCACCTCGCCCTTGACGGAGCGCTTCATGTCGGTGACCTCCTCGGGGCGCTCGCCGATCAGGCAGACCATGAGGTGCACCTCGGGGTAGTTGGTGGAAATAGCGGTGGCGATATTTTTCAGCAGCAGCGTCTTGCCGGCTTTGGGTGGGGATACGATCAGCCCGCGCTGGCCGCGCCCGATAGGCGCTACCAGGTTGATCAACCGGGCGGACAGGTTTTTCGGGTTGCCTTCAAGGTCGAACATATCGTCCGGGAAGATTGGTGTGAGCTGGCCGAAATGGGGGCGTCCCTTGGACTGGTCGGATTCGAGGCCGTTGACCGTCTCCACGCGCAGCAGGCTGCAGTATTTCTCGCCCTCCTTGGGTGGGCGTGCCTGGCCGATCACCGTATCGCCGTTGCGCAGGCCGAACCGCCTGATCTGCGAGTTGGAGATGTATACATCGTTGGGACCCGGCAGCAGGCTCTCTTGTCTGAGGAAGCCGTAGCCCTCATCCATGATCTCCAGAATGCCGCCCAGGCTCATGTAAAAGCCCACCTGGGGCTCGGGCGGGGTGGAGAGAGGCTGGAGCTTGGCGATCAGCTCCTCCCGGGTCAGCACATCGAAGTTCTCGATGTTCTGTGCCTTGGCCAGCGCCATCAGCTCCTCAAGTGGCTTGTTTTCAAGGTCGGTTAAATTCATCATAATGCTACCTCGGGTATTTGATTTTTCCTGTCGTATTATAACGAGTCATTGTGAGCGCGCTCCCCTCGCGTCATCGCGAGGCGACGCAGTCGCCGTGGCGATCTTGTTTTCATGTACCGGAACACAAGATTGCTTCGCTGCGCTCGCAATGACCTGTAAAAGTGGTTCAAATGTTTTTCACGTCTCCCATCACCTTCTTCCAGTCGTCCGCGAAGCGGGCGATGCCGCTGTCGGTCAGCGGATGCCTGGCCATCTGGAGCAGCACGGCATAGGGAACGGTGGCGATGTGCGATCCGGCCCTGGCCGCCGCCAGGCAGTGCTGAGGGTGGCGGATGCTGGCCGCGATGATCTCAGTCTTGATTTCGGGGTACTGGCGGTAGACTTGGACGATGTCGCGGATCAGAGCGATGCCGTCCTCGCCGATGTCGTCCAGCCTGCCCACGAACGGGCTGACATAGGCCGCTCCCGCCCGGGCGGCCAGCAGGGCCTGGTTGACCGAGAAGCACAGCGTATAGTTGACCTTTATACCCTCTCCGGACAGCGTTGCAGTGGCCTCGGTGCCCTCCGGGCCGGCGGGTATCTTGACCACCACGTTGTTGGCCCAGGTGGCGATCACACGTGCCTCGGCCACCATGCCCGCCACGTCCTGGCTGATGACCTCGGTCGAGACCGGGCCGGGTATGATGGAGCATATCTCCTGCACCAGCTTTTTATAGTTGACCTTGCCTTCCTTGGAGACCAGGCTGGGGTTGGTGGTGACGCCGCTTACGGCGCCCAGCCTGGCGCCGTGCCTGATGTGTTCCAGGTTGGCCGTATCAAGAAAGAGGCGCATGTACTTCTCCCTGTTTTGATTTTATTCTCATGGAGGCGCCTTCCTACCTCATCATTTTATGGGCAGTGTGACCTGCGTGCCTTCGACCAGTGTCTCTTTGGCGGCGCCTATGAAACTCATAAACAGCGGGTGGGGACGGTTGGGGCGCGATCGGAACTCCGGGTGGAACTGGCAGGCCACCATCCAGGGGTGGTCCTTGACCTCCGTTATCTCCACCAGCCTCTTATCAGGCGAGAGCCCGCTTAAAACCAGGCCCTTCTTCTCAAAAATGTCCCGGTAATCGTTATTGAATTCATAGCGGTGGCGGTGGCGCTCGTAAACGAGCGTCTCCCGGTAGGCCTGCTCGGCCAGAGTGCCCTCCACCAGAGCGCAGGGATAAGAGCCCAGCCTCATGGTGCCTCCCATGTCATTGACCTTGCGCTGTTCCGGCATCAGGTCTATCACCGGGTAGGGTGTGCCGCTGTCGAACTCGGTGGAGTTGGCGCGCTTGTTGCCCATCGCGTAGCGTCCGAACTCGATGACCATCACCTGCATGCCCAGGCACAGGCCCAGGTAGGGGATATTGTTGTGCCGCGCGTATGAAGCGCTGGTGATCATGCCCTCGATGCCGCGGTTGCCGAAGCCGCCCGGCACGATGATACCGTGCACCGAACCCAGCACGTCCTGGTGCAGCCCCTTCTCCAGGTCCTCCGATTGCACCCAGATGATGTTGACCGTGCGGTTATGGTAGAGCGCGGCGTGGCAGAGCGACTCGCGCACCGAGTAGTAGGCGTCCTCCAGCTCGACGTACTTGCCAACCAGGGCGATGTTGATGCTCTCCCTGGGTTCTTTCATGCGGGCCACCATCTGTCGCCACTCCATCAGGTCGGCTTTGGTGGCGTTGAGCCTGAGGCGGCTGATGATGAAATTGCTCATGCCGAACTCTTCCAGGATCAGCGGGACCTCGTAGATGGTCTCGGCCGTGACCATGGGTATGACGGCCTCCTTTTCCACGTCGCAGAAGAGCGAGATCTTGTCCCGCAGGCCCTGCGAGATGGGGTAATCCGAGCGGCAGAGTATCACGTCGGGCTGAATGCCGATGCGGCGCAGCTCGTTCACGCTGTGCTGCGTGGGCTTGGTCTTGAGCTCCTTAGTGGTGGCGATGAAGGGCAGGTACGTGACGTGGATATAGAGGGCGTTATCACGTCCTACCTCGTTGCGCATCTGCCTGATGGCCTCCAGAAATGGCTGGCTTTCGATGTCGCCCACCGTGCCGCCCACCTCGACGATGATCACCTGAGCTTTGGATATCTGCGCTACCTCGCGTATGCGCCGCTTGATCTCGTTGGTAACGTGCGGGATGACCTGGATGGTGCCGCCCAGGTAGTCGCCGCGCCTCTCGCCTGCGATGACAGCGGAGTAGATCTGGCCGGAGGTCACGTTG
>JAQTLG010000171.1 GCA_028715025.1 Dehalococcoidia bacterium
CTGCGGTTATGCAGGTGGGTATGGGAGATGTCTAAAGAAAAGCCCCTCTTAATTCTCTTCGATGGAAATGCGCTGGTGCACCGCGCATTCCACGCGCTGCCGCCCCTGTCCATCAACAAGACCGGGGAGATGGTCAACGCCGTCCAGGGCTTCGCCAGCACGCTGCTCAAGCTGCTGCGGGAGAACAAGCCCGACTACTGGGCTATCGCCTTCGACCGGGCCGCCCCCACTTTCCGGCATGAGATGTTCGAGGACTACAAGGCGCAGCGGCCCAAAACACCGCCGGAACTGGTCACACAGATCGAACGCGTCCATCAGCTGGCCGGCGCGTTCAACCTGCCCGTGTTCGAGAAGGACGGTTTCGAGGCCGACGACCTGATCGGTACCATCAGCACGCAGGCCGGCGCTGAAGGAATAGACACGCTGATCGTAACAGGCGACAACGATATGCTGCAGATGGTGAAGCCGGGCATCCGCGTAATGTCACCGCGGCGCGGCTTCGCCGACACCGTGGTCTACGACACCCCGGCCGTAAAGGAGAAATACGGGCTGGAGCCCGCGCAGCTGATCAGCTACAAAGCGCTGGTGGGCGACGCCTCCGACAACATACCCGGCGTCAAGGGCATCGGCGATAAAACGGCAGTCAAGCTGCTGCAACAATTTAAAGACCTGGAAGGGATATACAGCCACATCGACCAGGTCGAGCCGGAGAGGATACGCAACCTGCTGCGGGAAAGCCACGAGGCCGCCCTGCAGAACCAGAAGTTGGCCGCCATAGTCACCGACGTACCCGTAGCCTTCAACATCGACGACTGCAGGGTCAGCTCATACGACCGCAACAGCGTGGTGGAGCTCTTCCGCGAGCTCGGCTTCTCGGCCATGCTGTCGCGCCTGCCCGATGAGATCGGCGAAGCGCCGGCGCCGGCGGCCGCGCCCAGGCAGGAGCCCGCCGGGGCCGCCTGCATCATAGCGGATTCTGCGCAGAAGCTGGATGAGCTGGCGCTGCGCCTGTCCTACGCCGGGACATTTGCTGTCTCGGTAACGCCGGGCGGTGACAACCCCATGCAGTCCGGGCTGGTGGGCATCGCCGTATCGCCGGCGCGGGGCGAATCATATTACATTCCCATCGGACACATGACCCTCGATCGCATCGGGCAGCTGCCGCTGAAAGCGATTGTCAAGGCGCTGGGCACATATATAACGCAGGAGCGCTACGCCAAAATAGTCTACGACGGCAAATTCGACATCATACTGCTGGCCCAGAACGGACTGAAAATGGGCGGCGTCAACTTCGACGTGCTGATAGCAGCCTACCTGCTGGGCGAGAAGTCGCTCAAGCTCAAGTCGCTGGCATTCAACAGGCTGGGCATCGAGGCGCGCGAGCTGTCCGACCTGACGGGCAGCGGCGCCAAACAAGTATCGCCGGCGCGCCTGGCCATCGAGCAGGTGGGCGAAATGGGCTGCAGCGACTCCGATATCACCCTCAGGCTCAAGGAATCGCTGGAGCAGGAACTGCGCAACGAGGAGTTGTGGAGCCTGTTCAACGATGTGGAGATGCCCCTGGTGCCGCTGCTGGCCGAGATGGAGATGAACGGTGTGCTGCTCGACCGGGCTCTGCTCAATGAGATGTCCTCCAGCCTGGGCGCGGACATGCAGAGGCTGGAGAAGGATATATACAGTGCAGTCGGCCACCAGTTCAACATCAACTCGCCACAGCAGCTTTCAGGCGTGCTCTTCACTGAACTGAAGCTTCAACCGGTGCAGGCCAAACGCAAGACGCAGAGCGGCTTATCCACCGATGCAGCCACGCTCGAGGAGCTGAAAGACGCCCACCCCGTGATTAAATTCATACTTGAATACCGTACGCTTTCCAAGCTGAAATCCACGTACACGGACGCCCTGCCCATGCTGATCAACCCCGGGACAGGAAGGGTGCACACCAGTTTCAACCAGACGGGCACCACCACGGGCCGGCTGTCGTCCAGCGAGCCCAACTTGCAGAACCTGCCGGTGAGAGGGGAGATCGGGTCAAGGATCCGGCAATCTATCATTGCGCAGCCCGGCTGGCTGCTGCTGTCGGCGGACTACTCCCAGATCGACCTGCGCGCCCTGGCGCACCTCTCGCAGGACAAAGAACTGATCGACACCTTCCTGCGCGACGAGGATATTCATACACATACGGCCTCGGAGGTATTCGGTGTGCCGGACAGCGAGGTCACGCCGCGCATGAGACGCGCCGCCAAGACGATCAACTTCGGCGTCATCTACGGCATGAGCGGGTACGGCCTCCAGCAGGCCACCGACCTGAGCAGGGAGGAGGCTGAGCTTTTTATCAGCACCTATTTCAAGCGCTATCCCGGCGTCAAGAACTACCTGGAGGCCACCAAGCGGCAGGCCGCGGCCCTCGGCTACGTACAGACGGTGCTGGGGCGGCGGCGCTTTATACCTGAGATAAACTCGACCAACCGGCTGGCCAGGGAGTCCGCCGAGCGCATGGCCATCAACATGCCCGTGCAGGGCACATCGGCGGACATCATCAAGATCGCCATGGTCAACCTGCACCGTGAGATGAAAAAGCGCGGCATGAAGACCATGATGATACTGCAGGTGCACGACGAGCTGGTTTTCGAGGCGCCGCCGGACGAGCTGGAGACGATCAAACAGCTTGTGCTCGATATCATGCCGGGCGCCATGAAGCTGGTGGTGCCGCTGAAAATCGATATCAAGGTGGGGCAGAACTGGGGTGAGATGACCTGATGCCCGAGCTGCCGGAAGTCGAGACCATCGTCAACAGTCTGAGGCCCCGCGTGGTGGGAAAGACTATTATCGGCATCGTCGTCAGGGACACCAGGCCGATACAACAGATCGGAGTGGAGGAATTCTGCCGGCGTCTGATGGGCAGGAGCATCAGGGGACTGTCGCGGCGCGGCAAATATATCATATTCAGCCTCTCGCACAAAAATAATCTGGTCGTCCACCTGCGCATGACCGGCGCGCTGCTGTGGAATCCCGCCGGGCCGGAGCCTTTCTCACGCCTGGAGTTCGTTCTGGACGACCGTTCGAAGCTGGTCTACACAGATGTGAGGCGATTCGGCACCTTCTGCCTGGCGCGGGATGCGGGGAAGATAGTAGGTAAGCTGGGCATCGAGCCGCTGAACAAGGAGTTCACGCGTCCGGCACTGGCCGCGTACCTGGGTACGCGTTCGACGCCCGTCAAGACGGCGCTGCTCAACCAGGAGCGCATCGCGGGCATCGGCAACATGTATGCCGACGAAGCTCTCTTTGCCGCCGGCATACATCCGCTGCGGCCGTCCAGCTCGCTCAAGCCGCAGGAGATCGCCGCCCTGCACAGGTCCATCAGGGCGGTGCTGAAAAAGGCCGTGAAGAACCAGGGCGCGAGCATACGCAACTACCGCCAGCCGGACGGGGAGGCGGGGCGTGCGCACGAGGAATTCGCGGTGGCGCACCGCGGCGGCCAAGCATGTCCACACTGTTCAACAACCATAACCCGCATCGTGGTGGGACAGAGGGGCACATATCTCTGCCCGCACTGCCAGACGGCGCCGGGAATGACTACATTAAAATCGCGTACAAAAGGCTTGACAGGGCAATAACGGCGTATACTATACTCATTATCCGGCAGTCACAGTTTTTCACACGACATTCAAAATACATCATCAGGAGCATGATATGAGCAAAGAGAAGCCCGTAAAACCGGTCCGCAAAGATCCTACGGCTACAGACGATGTCGATACACTCGTGAGCCTGCTGGGCAGCAAGGACGGCGTCACAAGGAGCAAGGCCAGGGCGGCCCTGGTCGATATCGGCAGGCCCGCGGTGGACGCGCTGGTGAGCGCGATGAAGGACCGCAACCAGACGGTGAGATGGGAGTCGGCCAAGGCACTGGGACAGATCAGAGACCCCAAATCCATTGACGCGCTGGTAACGGCGCTGCAGGACAGGTTGTTCGATGTGCGCTGGCTGGCGGCGGAGGCCCTGATAGGGATAGGCGATAAATCGGTCAAACCGATCCTGCAGGCTATTGTAGATAACCCGGAATCGGAGGAGGTCAGGGAAGGGGCGCATCATGTACTGCACGACCTGGTGACCAGCCGCTACCGGGACATCCTCAAGCCGGTCATCGCTTCTATGGAGGATGTGACCTTTACACTCGACATTCCCATCGAGGCCAAAAAAGCGCTTAAAGCCATACGCTGACCTGTGCGGCGCCGGAATCAAAGTTTACGGCCTATTGCATTGTCATATGATTTGTGGTAAAAAAGGCCAGACTTTGAAAAGGAGGTGGCCATTATGCCAGCCTGGGTTACCACAATCGACCAGCTTGGGCCCGAGAAAGTATTGCATGTTTACGACCCCTCAACCGAACTGAGGGGTGTCGTGGTCGTCGATACCGTATCCATTGGTGGCGCGGCGGGGGGCACTCGCATGCTGCCTGATATAACCACCGAAGAGATATTCCTGCTCGCACGCGCCATGACCCACAAGTTCGCCATACTCGACTTCCCCATCGGCGGCGCCAAGGCCGGCATCTGGGCCGAGCCCGGCATCCGCGGTCCGCAGCGAAGGGAGCTCATGCTCTCCTTCGGCAAGGCCGTAAAGACGCTGCTGGGCACAGGCGTTACGCTGGCCGCAGATATGGGCACCGACAATGATGACGTCGCAAC
>JAQTLG010000172.1 GCA_028715025.1 Dehalococcoidia bacterium
CAGCCCGCCGGCGCCGAACGAATTAAAGAAACTCTCGCACGATGAATTGGAGCGCGGCTGGCGGCTGGCCTGCCAGACCAGGCCTGCAGGCGATCTGATAATTTACCTGCCACCCGATAAGGGACTGACTTCAACCCCCGCATTTAAAGAAGAACTGCTGGCCAGGGTTGTTCCGAATCACAGGGTAAGAAGTACCGGCAGGATTTATGGCGTGGCTGTCGATCTGGGCACTACCAAGATAGCAGGATATCTGATTGATCTCACTGACGGCTGCATACTGAGCAGCTGCGCCGTGGCCAATCCTCAGGCTATCTATGGTGATGACGTCATCAGCCGCATCACGTACGCCATGAGCTCGAACGACGGCGGCAGAAAGCTGCAGAAAAAAGCGATTGCAGCGATCGATGACCTGATCGGGGAGCTGTGCAGGAGTGCGGATTGCGCGCCAGGGCTGATCATCAAAGTATCCATATGTGGCAATACGGCGATGCATCATCTACTGCTCGGATTGCCGGTCGACCAGCTTGCCCGCGCGCCTTATCTGCCATGGACGAAAGATCCCGTGGATATCAGCGCAAATGAGCTGGGGCTTAAATCGGCGTCGGATGCCGGGGTATATTTACTCCCCAATATAGGAGGATATGTGGGCGGCGACCATGTTGCGGTGCTGGCGGCAACGGATGCCGGCAATCTCAAATCGGCCACTCTTATCGTCGATATCGGCACCAATACCGAGATATCGCTGGCGGGCGCCGGCGATATTACCAGTGTATCCTGCGCTTCCGGCCCGGCCTTCGAGGGGGGGCATATAAAACACGGTATGAAGGCCTCGGCTGGGGCGATCGATAAGATAGTGATAAAAGATGGCAGGGTCGGATACAGGACCATCGGGGGGCACAGGCCGGCCGGGATCTGTGGCTCAGGCATTCTGGATGTCGTGGCCCAGATGTCCGGCGCCGGCATAATCGACTCAGGAGGCAGGATGCACAGGGACCATCCTCTTGTGCGTGTGAATGGGGGACAGCCGGAGATTTTGATCGCCGGCAGGGACAGGTCGGCCAGCGATGAAGATATCGTGATCACACAGGGCGATATCAGGGAGTTGCAGCTGGCCAAGGCAGCCATCCGCACGGGGATCAACGTTCTATTACGTTCAGCGGACATAGTTGCACGGGATGTCAGGCGCGTTATCATTGCCGGAACGTTCGGGAACTACATCGATATAAAAAGCGCGATCAGAGTAGGTATGCTGCCCGACCTGCCGTCAAGGCGTTTCAGCCAGGTCGGTAATGCGGCCGGCGCGGGCGCCTGCATGGTGCTCGTATCCACCGCAGCCCGCAAAAAGGCCGAGGCGATGGCAAGCCGGGTGAAGTACCTGGAGCTCGCTGACAGGCCTGATTTTATGGAGTTGTTCGTCAGGGCTTTGTCCATCGGCTGATGGCTCTGACTGCGGTGCTGCTATATGTGAGGTAAGGGCACAAATTACGAGGAGGTCTTATATGGAGATCGGAAAACACTGGGACGAGATCATTAAGATATTTGAGCAAGCGTACAAGAGCTGTTTCCACTACGCAGTAGCAACCGTAAATCCCGATGGTTCCCCGCATGTCACACCCATCGGGGGACTTGCACTGAGGGATAACAGGACCGGCTTCTATTTTGAGGAGTTTCCTTCAAGGTTGCCGGAGAACCTCAGGCATAATCCGCGCGTCTGCGTGATGGCGATCAACGCCGATAAGCTGTTCTGGGGCAAGGCGTTGATGGACGGCAGATTTCCGTCACCGCCGGGCGTCAGGCTGCTGGGGAAAGCCGGCGAGGTCAGGGAGGGAACGAAAGAGGAGATAGATTTCTGGCAGAAAAAGATCGGATTCACCAGCAAGATGAAAGGCTACAAGATAATGTGGGAAGGGATGCGTCACGTGCGTGATATCCAGTTCGATGCCTATGAGCCCATTGATCTGGGCGCCATGATGGCAGGCATGGAATAAGGCGGTGATATAATTTCTCTGTAAATGGGCAGCAAAGGTAAACCGAAAGTAATTATAGGGATGAGCGGAGGCATCGATTCATCGGTGGCCGCCGCCTTGCTGGTAAACCAGGGCTACCGGGTCACCGGTGTAACCATGAAAACATGGAATGAGGGGAGCCCGGTGTGTCGCGGCAGTTGCTTCAGTCCGGGACAGCAGGATGGCATTGAAAACGCCAGGCGGGTTGCCGTCAAACTGGGAGTACCTTTTAAGGTGATCGATCTGGCAGACGAGTTTCGTGAACATGTGCTGAACTACTTTTGCAGCGAGTACCTGTTGGGGAAAACGCCTAATCCTTGCGTGCGCTGCAACCGGTTGATCAAGTTTGACTTATTGTGGCGGAAGGCGCTGGACTGTGGCATTGAAGCGGATTTCTTCGCAACCGGACACTATGCGCGCGTAAGTAAGGGCTACGGCGGCCGTCACCTGTTGAAAAAAGGGCGCGACGTAAAGAAAGACCAATCATATTTCCTCTACGGTCTGAGCCAGCGGCAATTGGCCCGCACGATGTTTCCGCTGGGCGATTATCTCAAGCAGGATGTGCGAACAATATGCGCGGAAATGCAGCTGGACATTGAAACCGGTAAGGAAAGCCAGGATTTCGCCGGGGGTGATTATTCACCGCTCTTTGAGGGGAAATGTACTCCGGGTCCCATTGTGGACCGGCAGGGCAACGTGCTGGGAAGGCACAGGGGCATCGTCTATTTCACTCCCGGGCAGCGCAGGGGACTGGGCATTGCCTCCAGGGAACCCTTATACGTGGTCGACGTCAGGGCTGAAACGAACACGGTAGTTGTTGGTAGCCTGGAGGAACTGCAAACTGAAGAGCAGATCGTATCTGATGCCAACTGGATTGCCCGGGAATCTCCGGCAGAGGATATGCGGGTAATTGTCAGGATCAGGAGTTCGCATGCAGGTTACGAAGCGGTCATATCTCAGCTCGATGACGGGAAGTTAGTCGTCAGATATAAAAAACCTCAGGTTGGCGCCGCGCGCGGGCAGTCGATCGTATTCTACGATGGCGATGTGGTTTTGGGAGGAGGCATCGCCCAATGAACGAAGGTTAAATCGTAAAAGCTTTTGCGCTAAAATAGAGGGATAAATCTGGACTTGAGGATTCTATGAAACACATTTATATGGACTATGCAGCCACCACACCCATGCTGCCGGAGGTGGCTGAAACGATGCAGCCCTATTTCAGCCGGAGATTCGGCAATCCGTCCAGTATACATTCGATGGGGCAGGAGGCCAGGGATGCCGTCGATCAGGCACGTATGAAAGTTGCTGCACTCATCGCATGCAGGCCGGAGGAAGTGGTCTTCACCGGTGGCGGAACGGAGGCGGATAACCATGCCATAAAAGGGGTTTGCCTGGCCAACAGGGAAAGAGGTAACCATATCATTACCACGTCCATCGAGCACCATGCCGTGCTCAACACGTGTGACTACATGAAAAATCTGGGCTTCGATGTCACTGTGGTGCCGGTTGATAAATACGGCATGGTGGAGCCTGAAAATATAAAGAAAAGCATAACGCAAAAGACCCTGCTGGTCTCGGTCATGCATGCCAATAATGAGGTGGGCGCCATCCAGCCGATAGAGGAGATCGGCCGCATCACACGGCAGGCCGGCGTGTATTTTCACGTCGATGCGGTCCAGACCGCGGGACACCTGCCCATAGATGTCGATAGGCTGGGTATCGACCTGCTGTCGGCGTCGGCGCATAAGCTTTATGGCCCCAAGGGCGTGGGTATGCTCTATGTGCGTGAGGGCACCCGTATAGCGCCGCTGCTGCACGGCGGCGAGCAGGAAAACGAGAGGCGCGCCGGCACGGAGAATGTGCCCGGCATCGCCGGATTCGGGAAAGCAGCTGAGATCGCCATCGCCGGTATGCGAGAAGAGACAGGCAGGCTCGTGAAGTGCCGTGACCGGCTGATCGATTCGGTTATGGGAAGGGTGGCCGACGTTTATCTTAACGGCCACAGGACGTCACGCCTGCCCAATAACACCAATTTCAGTTTCGACTTTATCGAAGGTGAATCGATCCTGATGTACCTGGACGCCGAGGGTATTTGCGCTTCCACCGGCTCGGCCTGCAGTTCGTCCAGCTCTGAGCCGTCACATGTTCTGATGGCATTGGGCATACCGGTTGAGCGGGCACGCGGCTCGGTCAGGTTTACATTGGGGAAATGGACATCCGAGGAGGATATAGATAAAGTGGTGGAGGCGCTGCCGCGCATAGTTGAGAAATTACGCGCCATGTCGCCGTTGGTGAAGGAGAAGTGCGGCTGGATTAACTACCTGTGAATGTAGCCGGCTAAAAACAGTAAAGGCGGGGAGGTTGAAAGATGACGGTTGAGAGGATGGTTAAAGAGGGGCTGATCAGGGAAGCTGCTGCCGATCCCCTGGTGATAAAAACACTGATGTCATCGGCCGCCGACGGCCTGGGCTGCGCTGCACAGGATATCGAGAAGCAGCCCGTCAGGTGCTTTGCTCTGGCATACGATGCTGTCTATGATGCATGTTGCGCCTATATGCGGTCACAGGGCTACCGCACGATGGCTGCCAGCGACCACGCCTCAGTGCTGGCTTTCTGCCGGCTGTTATTGCCGGAAAACGACGTCCGT
>JAQTLG010000173.1 GCA_028715025.1 Dehalococcoidia bacterium
GGATACGTATGGTAGCACGGGCCAGGGCTTCAAGTCCGTTCATCTTGGATCCGCCGCCGGTCATTACCAGGCCTGCAGGAGCAAGAGAGGCGTAGCTGGTGTCTGGCATCTCCAACAGTATCAGCCTGAGCAGCTCTTCCATGCGGTCCCTCAAAATGTTGCTGAGGTCTTTGTAGGAAACGCTGTGTCCGTCTTCCACCGTCAGAGTCGACCCCTCATCTTTGGAACCGGTCTCGGGGTAAACGTTGCCGTACTTCTTCTTCATCGCTTCTGCGATCTCGAAGGGCAGCCCCAGGCCGATGGAAAGGTCGCTGGTGAACTGATAACCTGCTACCGGGATGATGGACGTGTGATAGATGCTGCCGTCCTTGAATACAGCGATGTCCGTCGTACCACCCCCGATATCGGCCATAATGACGCCGATCTCTTTCTCTTCGGGAGTAAGAACGGACTCACCGCTGGCCAGTGGTTCGAGCACCAGGTCATCGATCTCGACTCCCACGCTGCGCACGCATTTAACCAAATTCTGTACAGATGCGGTGGATGCAGTTATTATGTGCGTTTCAACATCCAGCCGGAATCCGTGCATGCCCACCGGGTTCTTGATCTTCTCCTGGGTATCCAGGCTATAGCCGCGGGGTATCTGGTGCAGGATCTTCCTGTCGTCCGGTATGTTCATGTTCTTGGCCGCAGACAGCACGCGTGACAGATCGTCCGACCTAACCAACCTGTCGGTGCGCGGTATGGCAACCACGCCGTGGCTGTTGACCGAACTGATGTGCCGGCCGGTGACACCGATGTACGCCGATTCGATCTTGACACCACTGGCCTGTTCAGCGCGTTTGACCGATTCGGCTACCGAGTCCCTGGCCTCCTCGACATTGACCACCATGCCTTTATGAAGACCGTGGGACGGTACCTGTCCGACACCGAGCACCTGTAGAGCACCCCCTGAATCAAGGGTAGCAACTATGGTGCAAATCTTGGTTGTACCCACATCGATGCCGGTAATTAGTTTTTTGGTCATTAATCCAAGCCTCCTTTGATTTAGTGTTTGCTTAAAATCGAACAATTACTACATGAAGTAGAGGATGGCGATTGCTACCAACAGGCTGATGAAAACGACGCCATCGAAGACCATACCCCCGAAAATAGTTAAAAGCTTCCGGTCGTTGTTCAGGATGGAATTGAGTCTTTTAGCTCCGATCATTTTCTTTGCCTCCTGTATTTTTTATAACTTAACCGCCACGCGGAGTTTTGCGCTCCGACTGCGCGGGTTTCTTTCGATCTCCTCATCGCTGGGATATACGGGGTGTTTGCTGATGAGTGACAGAGATGGTTTATGCTGGCAGCGGCACTGGGGTACGGTGGGTGGACAGATGCAGCCCCTGGTTTCGCGCAGCATAAAATTTTTAACAATGCGGTCTTCGAGGGAGTGGTAACTGATGACAGCCAATCTTCCACCTTTTTCCAGACAGTTAATGCTCTGGTCCAGAGCAGTTGTGAGATGGTCAAGTTCGCGGTTGACCGCTATACGCAAAGCCTGGAAGGTCCTGGTGGCGGGATGTATCTTGCTTAAGCGGTCACCTATCGCGTCGGAGACCGTAGCAGCAAGGTCTGCCGTATCTGAGATCGGCCGATGGTCTATGATGCTTTTAGCGATTCTGTTTGCCATGGGTTCTTCGCCGTAGATGAGTATAAGCTGGGCCAGCTTGGCTTCGGGGAGCTTATTTACGATGTCTGCGGCGGTAAGCTGCTCATCAGGATTGAACCTCATATCCAGGGGTCCGTTTAATTGGAAGCTGAAGCCGCGCTCGGCACTGGCGAGTTGAAGCGATGACAGTCCGAGGTCGAACAGGATGCCGCTGGCAGCGAAAAAGCCGGTCTCGCGGCAAATGTTCTCAAGATTATAGAAGTTGTCGTTGATGATAATCGAGCTTTCAAAGAAATCGTAGAGGTTATGTTGAGCCAGGTTGATCGCTTCGGGGTCGGCGTCTATGCCGAGTAACT
Source organism: Dehalococcoidia bacterium (assembly GCA_028715025.1). GTDB lineage: Bacteria > Chloroflexota > Dehalococcoidia > GIF9 > UBA5629 > CAIMUM01. Next base: position 2,011 of record JAQTLG010000173.1, read on the forward strand.
GTCCTCCGGGCTGGCAATTGGACAGAATGGCGAGGGAATGTCCTCCGCCTCCAAGCGTGCAGTCTATATATCGCCTGCCCGGCCTGACGTCCAGCGCCTCAACAACCTCGTCCGCGAGAACCGGTGTATGTACCCTGTTAGCTAATGCGATGCTCATTTCCTTTCCTCCAGGATCTCCATCAACTGGCGTGCATCGTCAGCGGACGGGCGTTCTTTTTGCCACTGGCCAGGGTTCCAGATCTCAAAGCAATTGTTAGTGCCCAATATCACGGCTGCGTCCGATATCGAGCACCTTTCCCTAAGAGTTGAAGACAGGGCTATCCTTCCCTGGTTATCGATATTGACCTCGTTGGCGTTGCTGAAAATGAAGCGGTTGATCCTTCTTTCCTTGTCGGAAACGAGGAAACGGTCCGGGGCCTGGTTGGCAGTCATCTTGTTCCAATCGGCACGTGTGTAAGCGGTGATACAGTTATCCGCCACCATAGTTAAAACCAGGCCGTCTTCGATCTCTCTGCGAAACCTGGGGGGCAGAGGAAGACGCCCCTTGTTATCAACCTTATATTCGTATTCGCCAACAAACATTACTTTTTAACCTGCAAGCCCGGTTATACCAGGAGAGCTGCCCTCTCGACCTCTCCTTCAAGATTTCTAATAGCGCTCCAGTCCAGCATAGCCAGCTCCTGTACATAGTCGCTCAGGACGTGTTCGGGGTTTAGCGAGTAGTGCGCAATACCACTGGAGCAATACCTTTCCTCCACCATCCCCTTTTCAATCAGCTCTCTCAGCATCTCGCGAAGATGGTGGTGTGTAATGTCAAGCACATGTGCAATGCAGTCAAGGTTAAATTTAGCCTGTGGATGTCTGCCCCAGAAAAGCAGCAAGCGCAGGCGATGTCCCGTAAAATCGTTTTCCCTTAAAAAAGAGATCAGATCGTGGTCCGTCATGTTCACACACTGACTATTCATTACCATATCGTTTCCCCTTTTTTACCACTTTTTACCACTATGTCCCATTATTTACTCTTTTCACCCCACTTGTCAATAGCTTTTTAGGGAAAAGTTTTAAAAAAGGTTGGAATATGCAGGCCGGCTACCAGGTTGCTCAGGGGAAATACACAAATTGTGGCAAAAGAAAACCGCGCCCCACAAGATATAGTTTATTAGATCATGTGTTCTATTATTCGCACAGGATGTTCAGCTTGTCCGCATGTTTGGTAGTACGAATGAGTTATGGTAGAATTACCTGCCTTTTCAGGCGGCGAGATCTATAGATAAATGTTTAGAATCGATATATTGACGCTGTTTCCAGAAGCCTTTTCAGGTTATCTGGCGCATAGCATTATAGGTCGTGCGCTGGAGAGACAGCTTGTCGATATACGCCTGCATAATATCAGGTCGTTCACCCATGACAGGCACCACACAGTGGATGACTACTGTTATGGTGGTGGCGCCGGCATGGTGATGAAGCCGGATCCCCTGTTTGAAGCCGTGGAATGGCTTCGCAGTGAGATCGGGGAAGGCGACTACCCGGTAGTACTGCTCACGCCACAGGGCAGGCTATTTAATCAGGAGATGGCAGGCACGTATGCTGCATGTAACAATATAATAATGATATGCGGACACTACGAGGGAGTGGATGAGAGGGTGGCCGAGCACCTCGTCACCGACGAGATCAGTATAGGGGATTACTTGCTGAGCGGTGGGGAACCTGCCGCCATGGTTATAACCGATTGTCTGGTCAGGTTGTTGCCAGGGGCGATTGGATCAGACATGTCCCTGGTGGAAGAATCACATGTAGACGGATTGCTGGAGTATCCACAGTACACAAGGCCGCCTGACTTTAGGGGATGGAAGGTGCCCGACATCCTTCTTTCGGGGAATCATAAGGAGATTGCTGACTGGAGGAGAAGGCAGAGTATCCTTCGGACAGCACATAGACGTCCTGAACTCTTGAGCAAAGCGAAATTGACAGATATCGAGATGAATCTGGTAAAATCAACAGATTTGAATAATAATTGACAATATTTAATAAAGGAAAGGGATCGATCATGGATATTAGTATTGTAGGAAAGAATAAGGTCAAGCCGGGGCTGCCCAAGCTAGCCCCCGGCGATAACGTTCGCGTGAGCTTCAAGGTAAAGGAGGCCAGCCGCGAGCGGTTGCAGACATTTCCGGGGCTGATTATTAAAGTTACCAGGCATAATTCTGGAGGTAATTTTACGGTCCGTAGGGTAACATCGGGCATTGGTGTTGAACATACATTTCCACTGGCCTCTCCCCTGCTGGATAAGATTGAGGTCGTGCGCCATGGAAAAGTCAGGCGCAGCAAGCTGTATTACATCAGGCGGCTGAGCACTAAAGAAGCCAGACTCAAGGAAAGGCGTGATAGGATCGCCGAGGCGACATCGCCGGCCCCGGTTGAAGACATGTTGACTGCCCCCGAGCCTGAGGCTCCCGCAAGCGAAGCTGAATAGGCCGGATGCGATTTGCTGAGGTAGCCGTCGGCGCAGCCGGCGGCCACCGACATACTTTCACCTATTCCGTTCCTCCCTCACTTCAAATAGAGACCGGATGTGTGGTGCTGGTGCCGTTCGGGCCGAGAGTCGTGCGCGGCATA
>JAQTLG010000174.1 GCA_028715025.1 Dehalococcoidia bacterium
TTTGGATTGCTGACTGTGACGTCCGACAGAGTTAGAAAATCCTTTAAGTGCGATCGTGTTTCTGTCCTGATGCCTTCATTCAAGGCATCTATCAAACGCTGGCTGAAATTGCAGCGCATTTTGCCGTTGAATACCAGTTCGCCGGTACACACCAGCACATTGAATTGCTGGTGGAGCTCATTACCTTCTGACTCAGAATGCATCAAAATTACCCTCAGCTATCTGCAACGGCAACCTGTATTCATATACTATGGCAGGAGCGAGTTGACCTGTCAAGCATCAATCCGAAGCATAAACAATTCCTTGCACCCTGCGTTATATATAGCGTGACACACGTCAAAGGAGGTACCCATGTGCACTTAAACGAAGTGATCATGACCGACAGGGAAACATCGTCTATAAAGGAGGTTGCAATTTGAAATACCTACTTTCAGGTCTTCTAGCACTATTAACCGGGATAACAATGGCCCTGCCCGCGGCTGTTCCAGTCCAGGCGGATTCAAGCAATAAAAACACGCCTCCGTTTGTTAAAAAACAAGCGCTGATGATTAAGGTTGATAATCCTGTGGTGGCGGGCCAGCCGGTAACTATCACCGTTTTCAGCAGGCACAGCCACGAGACAATTGCAGGAGCCCCGGTCTACGCCATAAAAACAGGCAATAGGGTCGGCCCGGCTGGCACGGACAATTATACTACCCTTATCGACGAGGTTGAAGCTCTGACAGAGTCCGACGGGATATTACTCGGTACTTCCGGCAGCGACGGCAAGTTATCAGCTACAATATCCGAGGCCGGCCGGTACTTGCTGGTAGCAACCAAAGACGGCTATATACCCGGCTTTGCCAGGTTACAGGTTAAACAGAAAAATGAAAACGGGCAAAAGCTCAGGTTGATGCTGCAGGCTCCAACCTCTATTCCCACAGGTCAACAAATCACGATTAAAGTAACCGGCGGCAGCTCCGGCCAGGCAGTGGAAAATGTCACAGTCAGCGCCATTAAAACAAGCGGTATTTTAAAGCCTGTTGTAAAGCCGTCGCCGATACCCGTGGAAAACAGCACTACCAGCCAGATGGTCATAAGCCAGCAGGCTCCTATTATGATCGATACCGAGCAGGAGGACGCGTTGGCCGGCAGGCTGGGCAAAAGGGAGATAGTACTGGGAAATAGCAATAGCGCAGGTGAGGTAGTTTACACTTTCACAGATCCCGGCACATACATGTTACTGGCCAGAAAGAGCGGCTATCTTCCTGGCGCCCGCAGGATCAATATCCAATCTGACACGGCATTGAAGTCGTTGGAGATAAAGGCTACCGTCAACTTAACAACCGGTCAGTCCTCCAGCATACTGGTTACAGAAAAAAGCAGTGGTCAGGCGGTGGAGGGAGCTGCAGTTTATTCACTTAAAGTGGAAAACAACAGGGGTGTAAAACTGATGCCCTCCACAGCCAATAACCTTAAGGCGCAGCTGATTTGGGCAGGAAACGATGCTGCCAGAGTTAAAGAAAACGGTGTGCTGGCCGGTAACACGGACAGTGCAGGCATGGTCTCATACAGCTTCCCCTCATCCGGCCAGTATATACTGGCAGCCTTTAAGGACGGCTACACGGCCGCTGTTACACGAGCAGGCTACTTCCCGGCTGTTTCCGTTCCGGTACCAACAGTAACGACAACGATAGACTAGTTATCAACGGCTGCAAGAGCAGGGGCGGACCTTAAGGTCCGCCCCTGCAGTATCCGCTTGAATACTATTTACAATTCGACAATAGTAGCGCCGGTACTGCCCTCAAAGCGGTTGCCCGTACGGAAGGACTTTACCAGCGGATGGCTTTTCAGTTCCCGCATCACGACCTGCCGCAGAGCGCCGGTCCCCTTACCATGCACGATCCTGACTTCTTTCAATCCAGCCAGGCAGGCATCATTGAGATATCCATGGATGATGGGAAGGGCCTCGTCAACAGTTAAGGCATGCAAGTCGAGTTCCACATTGATGCCGGCTTTCTCCGCCGGCGTGGAGTGCCTTTGAAAACCCATGCGTTTTTTATGCGTCATCCTGCATCATTCCGCCCTGTGAAAATCCAGCCGGAGCACTTCCTGAGTAGAGGTGGTAACCTTTGCGCGGTCATCTATGCGCCAGCCGACAATCCAGATTATCTGATCGGGAGAACATACAACAGGGACGCTGTCGCGCCATGAGCGCGGTATGGAAGAGTCAACCATGAAGTCCTGCAACTTGCGACTGTGCTCCATACCCAGGGGGTGAAAGCGGTCACCCATTCTACGTCCCCTCACGCTAAGACGCTTGCCGATCCTGGCCAGATCAAAGCTTGCGCTGAATATATCATCGTCCTTAAAGAAATTCTCACTCATGATTGTGGCCGACACCAACCAGCCGGGCAGCTTTGTTTCGCCCGGTATATTGAGCATGTAGTCACAATCCAGGACCGGCCAGGGGCATGCCGTCGTACCGGGAGCCGTTACGACTATGCGGTTCCGCTCGTTGGTAACAACCGTGCCGCCGGGCAGATGCACACTCCTGCCCGTATTTGAGAACAGCAACCTGACCAGGGCGTCCACATGCACAGACTCGATATCACGCAGGCTTCCGCAGACACGTTCGATCATAATGCGAAATACCCTGCGCTGCAACGCCAGCGGTAGTCCGCGTAACTTGCCTGAATCGAGACATGTAAGGCGTCCTTCGCCAGTCACCAGCGAGCTACATACAGCAGCAGCCTGTTCATCTATAAAATCAGTGTCTTCCCCCGCCAGGTCAGCCAGTCTCAACAGCGCGCTGTCGATATCCGCATTGTACTGCCTGAGCAGCGGTATCAGCTCGAGCCTTATCCGGTTGCGCAGAAATCGCGTTTGATCGTTGGACGTATCTATTCGCGGCTGCAGGTTATTCGTAGCGCAATATGCTTCGGTCTCCTGTCTTGAAATCTCGATCAAAGGCCGGATCACCCAGATGCCATCCTCTCTGGCGCCATAGGGTATATGCGCCGCCGGCCTCAGACCGCGCAGGCCCTGAATGCCGGACCCCCGCAGAATATGCATGAGCGTTGTCTCGGCCTGATCGTCTCGCGTATGTCCAACCGCCACACGCTTGGCCCCGGTCTGCCGGGCTGTGCTGTCTAAAAAGCGATACCTCACCTCACGGGCGGCTTCCTCGAGAGAGATTTTTCTCTTGCTCCGCCATTCAGCCACGTCCGTCTTTTCGATCGTCGTGGGGATTCCCAGGGCAGATGCTAGATTCGCAACGTATTCCGCATCTGCACCGGATTCGACGCGCAGTCCGTGATCAAGGTGGGCTACGTGCAGATGTATATCAAGTGTTTCCTTCAAACTATTGAGTACATGCAGCATACTAACCGAGTCCGGCCCACCCGATACCGCCACCAGCACTTTCTCGCCACCCGATATCAGCCCGTATTCCCTGATAAAACCGTTTATGCGCTTTTCGAGAACATTGCTGTCGGCAGGCAAGTTATTGCTCCTTTAAATGACAGATATCACTCAGTAGCAAAAGGCGAGGCGGATGATCTTCCTTGAACTCTATGATAGTCAGGCTGCTGGGCTGTATGCGTACTCGTACCAGGTGAGTGAGAGGCATACCTAGAGCGGTGCATACCACCGTAGCAGTTACAAAGTAGTGTGAAACTACTGCGGCACTGCCGTCAGGATTGGCCTCCACAATTCGTTTAACGGTCGACCACACTCGATCTCTGAATTGGCCAAGATTCTCGCCGCCTTTAAAATCGACCGCGTCTCCTTTGGTCTGCCAGTCTACCAGAAACTGGCTGAAATTCTGGCCGAAAGTCTCAAGCGACATACCCTCCATCTCTCCCACATGTATCTCCCTCAGATCCGGCTCGGATACGACCGCCAGTTTGTGTGGACCGGCAACGGCGGCGGCGGTATCCAGTGCGCGTTTGAGTGGGCTCGAATAAACGGCCGTAAGCGAATAATCGCGCATGGCCTCACCCAGCCTCTCAGCCTGCGCCTTACCTTTCTCGCTCAAGTCTGTGTCGCTGCCGCTGCCCTGAATGATGCGCTGCTGGTTCCAGGTAGTCTCACCGTGCCTTATAAGATATAGCCTAATCTCACCTTTCCTCCATACAGGATAACGGCTTATTATATTGCTTCAAGTTGGAAATTTAAAACTGCCGGCGTTTTAAAAAAATACGCCTCCATGCCGGATACTTGAGAGGGGTCCTTCATGTGTACCCGCCAGTTTTCAGGTAAAGACGAGCTTCGTCCTCTCGATCGATAACGGGAATCCGCCGCATCCCAGAGCCTTGATTATCTGCTCTGGCCTGCCCGATCCGGAGGAATCGCAGCGCAGCCGCATACCGATCATGTAAGCCTTATCTTTTTCCCCTGCCATCCACAAGTCGTCGAGCAACGGCCGCAGATCATAAAAACGTTCACCCGTGTCGCGGGAATGGTGCCAGGGCAGAGTTTCCAGCGCCAGCAATGATTTAAGCGAGCGCTCGACGTCCTCTGCCCTCTGCTGTGATTCCACTTCGACTACGTACTCGGCAAAGCGGAGACGTGATTGCAGCGACGGGGCTTCGAGGACGACCGGCTGGACATCGATTATCGAAATGCCCTCCGGCAGTTGGGGG
>JAQTLG010000175.1 GCA_028715025.1 Dehalococcoidia bacterium
CCAGACTAAAGGAAAGGCGTGATAGGATCGCCGAGGCGACATCGCCGGCCCCGGTTGAAGACATGGTGACTGCCCCCGAGCCTGAGGCTCCCGCAAGCGAAGCCGAATAAGCCGGATGCGATTTGCTGAGGTAGCCGTCGGCGCAGCCGGCGGCCACCGACATACTTTCACCTATTCCGTTCCTCCCTCACTTCAAATAGAGCCCGGATGTGTGGTGCTGGTGCCGTTCGGGCCGAGAGTCGTGCGCGGCATAGTCACCGGGCTGTCCGAAACATCCACGGTTCCAGAGACACGTGATATTATCAGCAGCAGCTCACCCCGTCCGCTGATCAGTTCAGAACGCATAAGTTTGGCACTCTGGGTTTCCGACTACTACGTCGCTCCCGTATTCAGCGCCCTCGCTCTTATGCTGCCCCCTGGATTCAACAGCAAAAGGCAGCCAAAGCCCAAACATCAGAAATACTTAGTATTAGATGTTGCAGTTGAAGAGTTGTCCCCAATTTTGGAGCGGCTGAAAAAAGCACGGGCTACCAAACAGGCAGGCGTCCTGGAGATGTTGCAGGCTGCCGGCGGAAAGATGGAGTCCGGCCTGGCTCTGAAAAATGCCGGGTGTGGTCGAGAGGTGATAACGGCTCTAAAAAACAGACGGTTGATGCGAGAGGTCAGTGAGGAAGTATTTCGTGATCCTATTGCCAGGACCGGTCATCCGCTCGAATTTCCTCTGCAGTTTACCGATGGCCAACAGACGGCCTGGAATCCCATCAGGGACGTCATTCGGGCGGACGATAGAATGGCTGCAACTTCCATATTTCTGTTGCGTGGTGTGACAGGAAGTGGTAAGACCGAACTTTATCTTCAGGCCCTGGCCGAGACGGTCAGAATGGGAAGGAAAGGCATCTGTCTGGTGCCGGAGATATCTTTGACACCCCAGGTGATCGACCGTTTCTTTGCCAGGTTTCCTGGCAAGGTTGCCGTGATGCACAGCGCGCTCACAGCAGGCGAATTGTACGATGAGTGGCATCGCATTGCCCGCGGCGATTTCGATATAGTTATCGGACCGCGCAGTGCTATATTCGCTCCTCAGCCGAACCTTGGCCTTATCATTGTGGATGAAGAGCACGAGTGGGCTTATAAACAATCCGAGAAGTCGCCGCGTTATCATGCCCGAGAGGTGGCTATCCAGTTGGCACGTTTGACCAACTCGGTGCTGATAATGGGCAGCGCTACACCTGATGTGGAGACCTATTATCGCGCTACGCAATCAGAATTCAAACTTGTCGAGTTGGCAGAGAGAGTAACGCCTCTAGGTTTATCGCCCCTGCCTGAGGTGGATATAGTAGATATGAGGCGTGAGCTTAAAAGCGGCAACCAGGGCATTTTCAGCCGCGCCTTGCAATCAGCTATGACAGAATCGTTGAACCGTCATGAGCAAATAATTCTATTTATTAATCGCAGAGGACGGGCCACTTTCATTGCATGCCGGGATTGCGGATATGTTATGAACTGCAGGCGCTGTTCCGGCGCTTTGACCTATCATTACGCGGAGAAACGCCTCATCTGCCACCGATGCCGGCGATCGTATCCTGTACCCCGCAAATGTCCCCAGTGCTCCGGCCGGGAGATCAAGTATTTTGGAATCGGCACCGAATCTGTCGAGGCGGAATGCCGTAAGCTTTTCCCCGGTGCCGGTGTCATTCGTTTTGACAGCGATGCTATCACGGATGCATCGATTCTTCAGAGGGTAGTAGACTCATTCCGTAACCGGAGTATAGATATTCTGGTTGGGACGCAGATGCTGGCTAAAGGGCTGGACTTTCCCGGCGTTTCACTGGTCGGAATCGTAAGCGCCGACACAAATCTGAATTTGCCCGACTTCAGGTCAGGGGAGAGGACCTTTCAACTGCTCTGTCAGGTAGAAGGACGGGCTGGACGTGGTATCTTTAAGGGGAGAGCTGTAGTTCAGACCTATAATCCGGACTACTATGCAATAAAGTTCGCGGCAAAGCATGATTATGCCGATTTTTATGCCAATGAGATTCGCTATAGACGAGAATTCGGTTACCCTCCCTTTAACAGCATGGCGAGAATGGCTTTCAGACACTCCAACGAAAGTAAATGCTTTGAAGAAGCTGAGCGCAGAGCCGGTTTTATAAGCCGGACGATAGTTGAAAAAGGTCTGACCGGCATTAAAATAATCGGGCCGGCCCCGGCTTACGTAATAAAACTCCGGGGCAAATTCCAGGTGCAGATCATTTTACTGGGACGTGAATTACATGATCTACTGCACGATGTCGATTTGCCGGAAGGCTGGATTTTGGACGTCGACCCTGTGGGTATGCTTTAATTATTTATCATGGCTGTGCTGAAGATTCGCACTAATCCCGACCCTGTTTTGCGGAAGAAGTCCGTGAAGGTCACCAGCATAGATGAATCGGTGCGCAGGCTTATCGATAACATGATCGAGACGCTGCGGGAATCATCCGGTGTTGGCCTGGCCGCAAATCAGGTGGGTGCACCATTGCGTATCGTGGTTATACAGATTCCCGAAGAGGAGTTACTGGTATTGGTTAATCCTGAGATTGTTGAGACCACAGGGGAGCGCACGGTTGTTGAAGGATGCCTGAGTATACCGGGATACCAGGCCGAGATATGCAGGGCAGAGACCGTTAAGGTTAAAGCAAAAGGACGCAACGGCAAACTGATACGCAGAAAGGCCTCCGATCTTTTGGCGCAAGCCATACAGCATGAGGTGGATCACCTCAACGGTGTGCTGTATATCGATTACCTCGACGATATGAGCCAGTTGGTAAAAACCGATTCCGGACCTGACTAAAGGAATCTCCGGATTCGAATCAGCCGGTCCAATCCATTTCAACTACGAATTTGCCGGTCCAGTTCTCCATCGACACCGGATAGAAACCCGGAGTATCCTTAACGATCTGGAATTCAACATCCTGCGTCTTGCCGGGGGCTAACGATACATCGTGTTGTGCCTCGGCTATACCCTTTATCCGCAGGATGAGCGGATGGCTGCCTGTTATTTCGCCCGTATTGGTGACCGATGCTGTAATTATGACGGGCTGTCCCTGACGCACACGTTCCGGTGAGATGGAGAAATTACTCACGGTGAATGAGGGAGGTGTTAGCGGGATAACCGTGAAGAATCCTCCCAATCCGTCGATGTCGGCATAATAATCGCCGGGAGCATCCTTGACGACGACAAAGCTGGCTGTCTGGCTGGCCCCCGGTGTCAATGTCATATCAGTGATGTTCTCAACCACTCCGCCAATACGCAGTACAACGCTGTATTTCCCCATCTGTGCTCCATTATTGGAAACTATTATGCTGACATTCACCGGCTCGCCGACTTTAACATGGTTTGGTGTGATGGTGAGGTTACTAACTGTGAACTTGGGCATGCCCATTTGCTGGAAGGGCGCTGCCTGCTGAGCCCCGTGCTGCATGGGGGGATACATACCCTGAGGACCCATGGCTGGCATAGGCGGTTGTCCTGCCGCGTGCGGCGCCTGCGGCATGCCCGGTCCAGGTTGAGATTGCATATGTGGTACAGGTGGGGCAGGTGGTTGCGACCCGAAAGGCATACCCGGCTGCCCGAACGGAGCCCCGGAAATGGGCGGCGGCATCCCGTGTCCCGGCTGTTGAGGCATACCTGGAGGCATCCCGTGTCCCGGCTGTTGAGGCATACCTGGAGGCATCCCGTGTCCCGGCTGTTGAGGCATACCCGGAGGCATCCCATGTCCTGGCTGTTGAGGCATACCCTGCGCCAGCGGTTGCCCTGGAAGCTGTTGTCCGGCCTGCGGCATATGTGGCGCCTGCGGGAATTGAGTACCCTGAGGCCCCTGTGGGAATTGCGGGCCCTGTGGGCCCTGTGGGAATTGTTGTCCCTGCATGAAAGGAATGTGCATTCCCTGAGGGGATGAAGGCCCCATACCCGGTTGAGCTTGATGGGGCAATTGTTGCTGCATCCCAGGCTGAGACTGGAATGGGGATTGCATACCCATTGCCGGGAGTGGTTGACCCGGCTGCTGGCCGCCAGGCGAGGACATATCGAAGGGTGCTCCTGATTGACCGGGTCCCTGCATACCCATTTGCATACCTTCGGGCATACCCGGCATACCCGGCATACCCGGTCTCTGCATCTGGCCGGGGAATGGGAATGCCTCGGGACCTCCGGGCTGGCCCGCCTTGCCCTTACCTTTCAACTGTTTTTGGCCGGGGGCTGTCTGTGCGCCCGCCTTCCCCTTGCGGGATGGTTTGAGTACCAACAGAACGATCATCAGAATGATCACACCCAGAATGATGCCGAAAAATGCCCATATATACCATGGGAACATATCTAAAAATGAACCGCCCTTGACTGTAAAGAAACCCTGCAGGTTTCCCACTGTGACGTCATTGTTGCCTGCAGTCTGAGCGGTGACAGTTAATACAATATCCTCGCTTTCGGCGGGCCCCAGCGATAGCTGTTTGGCGGTACCTACCGCAGTACCATTTACCTTGACCGCCAGAGGATAGGTTATATCGAAGGGACTGTCATTGGTTGCCTTGACTTTTATGGTGACTATTTTGCCCTGTTCGACCTCGACCGGCGAGATAAAAGGA
>JAQTLG010000176.1 GCA_028715025.1 Dehalococcoidia bacterium
CCGGACCGATAATGGGAATGAACTGTGTCAAAGAAGGCAATGCGGCCAGCGCCGCAGCATGTTCCACCTGCAAAATAGCCAGGCCGATAAGTACCATTACACCGACTATTATGCTTAATACTATGGTAGATCGGATATAACGGCCCATGACATTCCCTATTATGTTGAGTATGTCGCCCGTGCGCCGTGCAGCGCTTGACGGCACGGCATCGTAGAAAAATTTGCGAAATGACTCATAATCCATAAGTAAAAAGAAAAGGAAGAAAGGCAGTATAAAAAAACCCATTATAGTTGGCATGGAAGCGGGTATAACAGCCATACTGCCCACAACAAAATCCTGCAAGAATTTCCCGGCAGCGGGCCCCAGCTGGGAGAACCAGATTTCAAACCTGTCTGCTATCTGTTGAGGTAGTCCCCCCCTGAACGCCTTAAGCCACTCACTGAGCTGATCAAGCCCCTGCTGTATATAAAGAGGAGCTTTGTCCAGCATAACCGTCGAAGCCGCCGCCAGCGCAGAACCTATATAAGCAACGAAAAGAACCATCAGCGCGGTAAACAGAATAAACACGATAATAATTGATACAACCCGCCGCGCCTTGGCGGCCTTTTTCCGGGGCGGTAAAACGCGTTCCAGCCATTGCACCAGCGGTATTAGAAGGTAGGCCAGAAGTATGCCTATCAGAAATGGGATGAGTACGACCATAGATATCCATATCAGCCACAACGCCAGTGCGATGGCAATAAATACGAGTACTGGACGCCAGTATTTTTTAAACGGGCTGCTCTCCGTCGTCAAATAGCTCCCTCCTGTTACCTTATATTGTGCTTCTTCACATGTTAAAATGAAATCGCGCCTATCTAAATCAAGGCATTTTTATAGAATGGCAGCTAAGAACGCCGCACTGCTGTTGGCTCTATTCTTCTTCCCTGGCCATGCGGCTTTGTACTGCGCCTTTAACTTTGCCGGCCACCCCGGAAGCCCCCTCTCTCAAGTTCGCTACTTTCTCTTTAACTATACGTCGTGTCTCGGTGCCGCTTTTGGGTGCATACATAAATCCCACAACTACACCGATCAACGTACCTACCAGCAGTCCTGTAAAAAAACCTGCTCCACTATCTTTACTCATGTTATTCCTCCTTCTTCTTGAAAAGATTGACGATCAGTGTGATGCCCTGCGCTATTCCCTGTACAGCGCTGCCCAGCTGTACGATAGGGCTGATAACTTCGTCCCTGGTATAATCGACGACGGCGCCAACTTTGTTTACGACCACATCGGCAGACTCCATCACGGAATCAGCAGACTTCATTAACGGGACAAGCTTCCTGTATAGCAGTATGATAATGATGCAAATGAACACCACAGCGATCGTGGCAATACCGGCCCAGACAACAATCGCCAAGTCGCGCCACCAGGATAGATCCATAAAACTGCCCTCCTTAGCTTTTTATTGATATCATCACAGTGCCAGGCTAAGATAGTAAAGGCCCGAACCGCTGCTCGTTACCTTGAAACCTGCTTTCTCGAATACTGTCAGCATGGGTTTGTTCTCATATAACACTTCGGCTACGAATGCCAGCAGGCCGTTCCTCTTTCCCAGGTATATCAGGTAATTCAACAACTCTGTGCCGATCCCCTGCCTCTGGTCCTTGTCCCGCACTGCGAAGGCCACCTCAGCGCTATGCATATCCTGTCCGATACCATATTGCCCGATGCCCACGATCTCTTCGTTATCCTCCGTTCCCCTGGTTGCCAGTATGACCATCTCCTGTGTGTAGTCGATGATCACAAATTCCTGCAGCCGTTCATGCGGCATGTCCTTCCTGCTCGAGATGAAACGGCGGTAGAGGCTCTGGTCGGACAATGAGTAAAAGAAATCCTTGATAATAGGCTCATCGCTAATTTTAACCGGCCTGAAAAGCAGTTGCAATCCGGATTTGGTGGTTCTGGCCGTCTCCAGAGATTCAGGGTATTCTCCGCGCTTACCCGGAACGAAAGCCTGATCCTTATATATCAGGTTGAGCTTCTTGGCTTCTTCGATAAGCCACGGCCTGAATTTAGGGTGTGCTATTGCTATCAGCTCCATGGCTCGTTCACGGATGTTCTTGCCGTGCAGATAAGCTATGCCGTACTCGGAAACAACATAGTGGATATCTCCCCTTATCATGGTCACCCCACAGCCCTCGCTGAGGAAAGGTACGATCCTGGACACCGAATCGTCCTGGGCTGTGGACTGGATGGTGAGTATGGTCCTGCCGTTTCGCGAGAGGATTGCTCCCCTCATGAAGTCGGCCTGCCCTCCAACACCACTGTAGAAAGTTTTGCCGATCGATTCCGCCGTAGCCTGGCCGGTGAGGTCTATCTCGAGGGCGCTGTTGATAGCCACCATATTGTCATGCCGGGCGATGACAAGTGGATCGTTGGTATATTCAATCGTACGAAACTCGATTGAAGGATTATCATCGATAAAGTCGTACGTAGATCTTTTACCCATGCAAAAGGTTGCCACTGTCTTGCCGTGATCGTATTTCTTCCCTGAATTATCTATGGCTCCCATCTTGATCAGTTCAATGATACCGTCCGACATCAGTTCCGTATGCACACCCAGATGTTTCTTGTTGGATAGACTGCCGAGGATAGAATTGAGCCTGCTGCCGTAGCCAACCTGTATAGTATCGCCGTCTTGGACCAGGCGCGATACGTAGTTGCCTATCTTTGCGGCAAGCTCGTCGTCCACAGGGGGATCAAACTCAAGCACAGGTTCGTCGTAGGGTAATACGTAATTGACACGGTCTATATGCAGGAACCCGTCACCCTGCACCCTGGGCATATTGGCATTCACTTGGGCAATTACCAGGTGGGCTTGCTCCACAGCTTCTGCAACGATATCCACACTGATGCCCAGACTCAAATATCCGTGCCGGTCCGGCAACGAGGTCTGGATTAAAGCCACGTCGATCGGCACGAACCCCCGTCTAAAGAGCTGTGGCACCTGGGAGAGGAAGATGGGTGTATAGTCAGCCAGGCCCTGGTTAACCGCCCCACGGGTATTATCGCCGATAAAGAACGAGTTATGCCTGAAATTCGACTTGAATTTTTCCTGCGTGTAGGCGGCCACGCCAAGAGTCCATACCTGTAAAACCTCC
Source organism: Dehalococcoidia bacterium (assembly GCA_028715025.1). GTDB lineage: Bacteria > Chloroflexota > Dehalococcoidia > GIF9 > UBA5629 > CAIMUM01. The sequence goes on from JAQTLG010000176.1 coordinate 3,146, forward strand.
GCATCGAAAAAGGCCTTAGGGTTGGATTCTACGTAGTTGACCAGGGCATTGACCAGGTACTGAGGTTCAGCGCAGGCCGTACCGATGAAAATGCGGTCGCCTTTGTGAATCTTGCCGAAGGCCTCTTTTTCTCCCGCAAATTTTTCAGGGTATTTTTTCCTGAGTTCATCCAGCGCAGGATTGACACCCTTGTCTCCCATTATGGCCTCCGATTTGATTTGCACAGCCTAATCTGTACTGTATTCAAATTGTAACATAATTTGACAGGTATAAAGTAAGAGGCCTCTGCGTTACCCGCAGAGGCCTCTTTTTAGATCACTAATCTCTTCTTTCGAGAATCCAATCGATTATTTAACGACCAGGCTCTTCCCGATCTCGCTGTACAAATCCAGGCTCTTGGGGGACGTGCCGCACATCACCATGATGGCCTTACCATCTTTAATGACTCCATAGACAGTTGCCTTTTTCGAGCCGAACAGGGCTGATAACATAATTTCATTCCCCTGGGTACCGTCGAGCATAGTTACTGTCTTTTCTGAATCAACATTGGGACTTAAAGCCACGCCGCTCAGCTTGATCAGGTCAGCAAGAAATGTGGTTGCAGCAGCCTTGAAATCGGTTGCCGGTCGAACGGCAACATAAACCAGATCATCGCCGCCCTTGGCATAGAAGACGCCGCCCTCCAGTTTAACTTCACCAGGTACCCATGTTTTAGGATACTTGATAGTGAAGGCGGGATCTTCATTGGTGTAGGTCGCCGCTTCAAATGATGTCACGACTTCTGGAGCGGGCGCGGCCGGAGTTTCGGTTGTCGCTGCCGGGGTTTCGGGGGTTGCTGCCGGGGTCTCTGTGGTCGCTGCCGGTTTCTCTGGCGTGGCTGCCGGTGCGCATGCCATGACCACGACCGCCATTACGAGCACCAAGACGGAAACGATGACTAATGACTTGTTCTTTAACACTTCCTGGGCTACCTCCTTAAACAATAATTTATCGGTTGGTGCAACAGCCTCTGAATTAGCTGCGTGTGTAAAAATACAACAAACCGTTAGCCAAGTCAAGTATTAAGGGTCTGTCCACCCCAATCAATACAGTCTCAATAGTGTATCTATATCTACAGTACAATTATCCCGGATTCCCGCCCTTTTTATCTTTATCCGACCATAAGTATCGATGAAATAGGCGGACGGCAAACTGGCTGGCCTGTACAGGTCTGCTACGATGCCATCGGTATCCGATAGAATTTTGCACTTTATCCGGTTGACCGTAGCCCATTCCCTGATCACCGCATCGCGTTCCCTGCTGACAATAACCAGTACTTCCAACTGTTCCCGCGGCCAGGTATCGTATATCTGCGAGACACATTGCATCAATTGTGAACAGCCTGGACAGGTACTGCCCGCAAACACCAGCAGCACCTTTCTGCCCTTGCAGGCATCGATTGAAACCTGTTC
>JAQTLG010000177.1 GCA_028715025.1 Dehalococcoidia bacterium
AGGCGGGGATATGTACGATCTGTGGCGCAACAACTTTCCCGGTAGCGGTTTGATGCAGTGAGGGATCGGTGACCGGGGCACTCGCAGTTGGTTGTGCCGCTTGGGGGATGGACAGATCGTCCACCAGGCACCTGTTCTTGCCCTCTTCCTTGCAATGGTACATAAACCCGTCCGTCCTGGCCAGTATGCTTTTATCCATATCGTCGGGCTGGGCAACTGTCCCTCCGACTGACACGGTCACACGGATTACGGCTGAACCGAATCGCAGGCCGGCATTCTGCACTGCACCCCGCACCCTTTCTGCGGTGGCAAGCAACCTGCGCTGGTCTACATTGACCAGGATCAACATGAACTCGTCTCCACCCCAGCGGAAGATGAAATCGAAAGGCCTGATATTGGACAGCATGGTCTTAGCCGCAAGTTTTAAAACCTCATCGCCTGCCTCGTGGCCGTAGGTATCGTTGACCAATTTTAAGTTGTCTATATCTGCGAAGAGCACGCCAAATGTCGCCCCGTAACGTTTCAGCTCGGCCAGCTTTTTCTGCAATGTGATATCGGCATTGCGCCGATTGCCCACACCCGTCAGCCCGTCATAAGTCGATAGTCTCTCCAGCTCGGCAGCATGTTTTTTTACATATAATAGAGATGAATTGTCGTTAAAACTTTGAATGCCGCCTATTATGGCGCCGTTTGCATCATATATAGCGCTGACCTTGACCAGCACGGGCAGCATGTGTCCATCCCGATGCTTGAGGAAGGCGCTGAGTTCCCTGCTCTTGCCGTCTTTTATCGCGTCCTGCAGCGGACAACCAGAATCGCACAGGGGATTCCCCTTTTCATCAACATGAACCAGGATGTTATCGAAGCAGGTTTTCCCCACCACATCCGCGTATGCATAGCCTGTGATATTCTCGGCTGCCCTGTTCCAGTAGGTTATGGTCTGGTTGGAATCTACGAAAAATACACCGTCGTAAAGGTTGTCCAGTAGTTCCCTGTAAAAAACGTTCTGTGTCGCCATGAAACCAAGTGCCTCCATGATAAATGGATACGATCACCACCTATATGCAGTACAAACCTCCTTATCAACACTAACAGGTGAACCGCTAATCATCAGATCGTCAAGTTTTGCAGAGGATGGAATCCAATTAGATTATAAGATATTCCGGAGAAAAATTCCGCTTTAGGTATGGTCGGCCAGCCACATCCCCATGTCGGTAAAGACCCTATCCTTGCCCGGCTCATTGTGGACTTCGTGGTAGAAACCCTCGTATATCTTGAGGGTCTTGTCCTTTGAACCGGCCTTTGCGTAAAGCGCCTTGGCCCCTTCCTGGTTGACCATTTTATCCTCCGAACCCTGCAGGATGAGCAGAGGTATTACGATGGACTGGAGCTTTGAGTCGACGGCTTTCATGGTTGTAAAAAGCTCTGAGCCGAGTCGGGCGGTAACCTTTCCGCGGTAAACGAGCGGGTCCTTATCATAGGCTTCGACCACTGCCTTGTCCTTGCTGATGTAAGTTGAGTCCAGCGCCTGTACGCCCAGTTTGGGTGTGACGGCGGAGAGGAACCCGGCCATAGCGATAATTGCAGGAGAAATGCTCTCGCCAGGCTTGAGCGCGGGGGCGGATATGACCAGTCCGACCAGGTCGTTCTGATACTGGAGAGCATAGACGGTGGCGATGAGCCCGCCCATGCTGTGGCCGTAGAGAAATATCTTTTTATCGGGATAATCCTTGTGCGCCATCTGGTAAAGCGTGTTAAGGTCCTTCAGGTAGCTCTGAAAGCGGTCAATGTACACCCTCTGGCCCTCAGACTTGCCGTGGCCCCGATGATCGAGGCCGTAAACTGCGTAGCCAAGGGGGACGACTTTGTTAACGAGGTTGGTGTAGCGCGAGATATGCTCGCCCAGACCGTGTGCTACCAGTATCACGGCCTTGGCCTCGCCGTCGGGCAGCCAGCATCTCCAGTAAAGGTTAAAATTGTCGGTACCCTTAAAATGGCCCTCTTTCTGCTGCATAATAGCCTCCCCCATTTTTGCCAATATTATGCGCCTGCGGGCCACAGCCGACAAGTCAAATAGAGATGCCGCATGGGGACTGAACCATAACTCTGCAATACAGGGCCGCACACCCGTCAATTTGTCCGGGACACGTGAAAAACGTAAAATTGACAGGCGGTTTTCAAATATGCTCAAAGCTGTATTGTTCGATCTCGATAACACTCTCATCCTCTTCGAAGAGGTTAAATTCGTTAGCGGCTACTATCCCAGGATGGCGGCCAGGTTTGAAGGAGTCTTCCCCGACGGGCAATTTGCCGAAAGGCTGATGAAAGCCACTGTTGAACTACGCAACAACGACGGCAGCAGGATCAATCGCGAACTTTTCATCGCAACATTATGTGACGGGCTTAATGTAAACAGGGAAGAGGTTTGGACCCGGTTCGAGCAGTTCTTCAGCCTGGACTTCGATGTTTTCCGGGATACTGTTATCGCCACTCCCGGGGCTGACAACGTCTTCAGGCACGTGAAGGAGCGCAAGTTAAAGCTGGTGGTGGCCACCAATCCCATCTGGCCGCTGGATGTGCAAAGGAAAAGGATATCCTGGGCCGGGTTAAGCGGCGCAGAGGTGGACCTTATCACACATATCGACAATATGAGCTACTGCAAACCCCAGCTTGGGTATTTCAGACAGATCTGTCGATTGATCGATGTTCAGCCTGATGAGTGCCTGATGGTCGGCGATGACCCGGCCAACGATATGGTGGCTGCAAAAATAGGCATGAAGACCTATCAGACAACAGACAGCCGCGCACACTCGAAACAACCGCTCGAGGTAAGCAAAACGGTCATCGGCAATAACCTTGAAGGCATACCGCCGGCAGATTTCAGCGGCCCGCTGACAGAAGTACCGCCGGCGATCGATAACCTGCTCGGGCTTTAGCCGCCGCCGACCCGCCGAGCGCAGCAATCTTATTTAAATACTTTGTGTTACGCAAACCATTTATGTTATACTAACTACTGAAATAGTGCTTTCAGCGGCGACGCAAAATGACAGCAAAGAATGAGACGATCGATCGTATTTTAGGCCGGGTTGAGGGTGCTTTCCGGCAGCTATTGCCGCTGGCGCATCAAGAATTGCTGGATCTTGACCTGACCACGCCGCAGTTAAAGGTTGTGCTGCTTCTCTATCTCGGGGGGTCGGCGCGGATGAGCGCGTTGGCCTCCGCATTAGGCGTAACTCTGGCGACCGCCACCGGTATTGTGGATCGCCTTGTGGACAGGGGTATGGTGATAAGAGAAAACAGCGTTGAGGATCGCAGGGTTGTGGTCTGCCGTTTATCAGACAGGGGGCACGAGCTTACGGACAGACTCTACATCTCCGCGCGCGAGCGGGCCCGCGACCTCCTGCAGGGGTTCACGGAAGCTCAATTGAATAAGCTGGATGAGGCGCTGAACTCGCTGTAGGGCGGCGCCGTAAAGGAGATAAAATGAACATAGTTGTCACCGGTGCTACCGGTCATATCGGCAATGTGCTGGTACGTGAATTGCTGGCCCAGGGGCATAGCGTCAGAGCGCTGGTACCCCCCTTCGAGAATGACCTGCCCATCCGCGGCCTGGACGTGGATATCATAGCTGCGGACGTCTGCGACGCGGCCTCTTTAGTCGCTGCCTTTCGGGGAGCGGACGCCGTTTTCCATCTTGCCGGGATCATAGCCATCACGCCGGGCAAGGAAAAGCTGCTGCAGAGGGTTAACGTCGGGGGAACGCGCAACGTGGTTAATGCCTGCCTGGAATCCGGCGTCGGCCGTCTGGTTTATACCAGCTCTATCCACGCCATCCAGGAGCCGCCCGAGGGCATAGTAATCAATGAAACCTTCCCCGTGGACCCCGACAATGTACTTGGTCCCTATGCCAGGAGCAAGGCAATGGGAACCCTCGAGGTAAGAAAGGGGATAGAGCACGGGTTGAACGCGGTCATCGTGCATCCTACCGGTGTGATCGGCCCCTTCGACTTCAGGATATCGGAGATGGGACAGCTCGTGCTGGACTTCATCCGGGGAAAGCTTAGAGCCTACCTGGACGGTGCTTACGACTTCGCAGATGTCCGCGATGTGGCGCACGGCTTGACGCTGGCCTGCAGCAAAGGCCGCCGGGGCGAGAGCTACATCCTTTCGGGTGAAAGGGTCAGTATCAAACGGATTATGGAACTGCTTGAGGAGACCAGCGGTGTAAAAGCGCCGGATTTCAAAGTGCCGGCATGGCTGGCCCGCACAGTCGGCAAATTAGCGCCCATCTATTACAGGATCGCCCATAGCAAGCCGCTTTTCACCGACTATTCGGTGGATGTGCTGCGCAGCAATTCAGTGGTGACCTCGGAGAAAGCCCGGATGGAGCTGGGCTACAAACCGCGCTCGGTACATGAATCGATCTGTGATTCCGTGGCCTGGTTCAGACAGTATCTGACGCCGGCCCAACTGGCGCCGGTTGTCAGGCGGGTATAGAACAGCGCCGTCCTGATTTCACAGCTGAAATCCACATATTGTCCCGACCGGCCCTATCCTCTGCCGCTGCTGCCGCACGTCCCTG
>JAQTLG010000178.1 GCA_028715025.1 Dehalococcoidia bacterium
GAACGCCGAACCTGTTCAATCCGAATTCAAGGCTCTGTATGTCGGTGATGGGAATTTTCCCTTTTGCCTGTGATACGACATCAATGTCTCCACCGGCGTCAACGATTATTTTCTCCGGCCCGCCTTCTATGTACCACACATAGTTCACACCGGTCCCCTGGCGGCCGAAGCCGCGCTGGAAAGTGACCAGCGATTTCTCCCCCTGCATTTCAAACAAAGGTATCGGATGAATCTTATACTCCGCCATGACTTGATACCTCCTCTATAGCAAACGCGCAATCATATGAACGACCATTCATTCATAGATTATGATATCTATTTATGTGTGTTTTGTCAATATCGGTGGTGCTTTCTTTAGAAATAATTCCGGTTAGCCCGGAAAACAATTATCGTGAAAGCAGGGATACGCGTGCGCTATGATTTCGTTGCAGATCACGATCGGGTTGAGCGTCCCTGTTCTTTCAGTTGTTTTTCGATATTCTCCTTATAACTTTCGGGCATGCCCTGATATGTGCTTACCTCGGCGCCATATACGGGGATGGGATAGCGCATGCCTTTTTTGGATATCTCTTCCAGCCCTGTCAATATCCTGTCCAAATCGGTTGCCTGGAAGGCTATTTCAAGCTCGTCCTCATAGGCGTGCGCGTAACGCATCTCAGCATAGTCAGGGATGGCCAGCGATGGTTCCTTTGTCAGATAGCAGTTTCCAACAGATATGGCACAGGAGGATCCTCCCGTGACTATGCTCTTTACCAGGTTATAGGGCTTCCACTGGTAACCGTTTATAAGCAGGCCGATCTGCTGCGGGTTTCCGTAGACGAGAATAATCTCCGGGTCGATATAATCACGGTCCAGGGGCGATAAAACCAGTGCTTCGTGGCGACCGTAGGGTATTATAGGGAACGTACTGAACCGCTCTCTGGCATCTTCCTGTTTTTCGCACCACATACCTGTTGTCATGGAACCGTCCTTGAGATTCTCCGGAACAGGGGCCAGTCCCATTAAGAATGAGCATCCAGGGACCGTATTATATGCTGTAACCGCCACGGTGCGGCCAAAAACTCTGGCCTGCATGAATCTCTGGCAGGTTGTAAGAATGCTGTCGTCCTTGCGAATCTTGGCGATCGTGTCGATATCGCTTAGCTTCTCCAGGAATTTGATCGCTATGGGGCGTTCTCTCAGCTTGAGCAGCTGGACCAGCTTTTCGGCTTTCTCTTTCCATCCGGAAGGCATAGGATTAATCCTCCTTATCTATAATATAAATCTTCATAGTTGAAATACCTGGATGATTCGGGTTGTGTCTGTGAGATTGAATTAAAAACCAATATAAACCAGACCCGATATCCCTGAACAGGATATGGCCCGGGCTGTATTTGATTTAGACTTATTTATATTATTCGCCTGCAGACGGATAGATGCCGGTTACTTACTGGTTTTGCAATTCTTCATGGCGGCCATGATATAGTCGCACTTGAATTCTGTATATTTGTCCTGAGTGGCTTTATCATCCACAGCAAACCAGACCCTGGTCCTGAGCATCATGGTATAAAAAGCATATGTGGCAAAGGTTTCATCCATTTTGGCAAATTCCCCGTTTTTCATGCCCTTTCTGATAATACCCCTGATACATTCATCCTGAGCATCCCTTATTTTATTGATATATTTTCGGTGCTCGGGAGTCAGATCCACTGTATATTTCATATACAGGAGCCTGGTCCTGCGTTTGCGACCTATGGAAAAATCAGCGACACCTTTGATTATTGCCCTCAGTTTCTGTTCGGCGTTAAGATCATTACTATTTTCGACTTCATTTAACGATTTAACCAGTTGTTCTGCTTCCTGTTTAAGTATCTCGAACAATATCTCCTCTTTACTGGAGAAGTAGTTATACAGGTTGGCCGGACCAAAACTGCATGCCTTGGCGATACTCTTGATATTTGTCTTCTCATAACCTGTTTCTTCGAAGAGCACTCTTGCGTTATCCAATATCATTTGCTTCTGATAATTGCTGAAGTCTCGCCGTGTTTTAATGGCCACTATAAGTGATCCTCCTGTTTTCTATTGGCGGTTTCGCCGCTTGCATGAAATATGATTTAATCACTTATATAATAGCAAAAACATATTTACAAATAATAGTTCATATGAATGAGCAGGCGTTCATTATTCGATGCTGCCTTTGTCATCTTCGTCTGTGGCTCTGTCCACTGCAAACATGGCTGCGCCCAATGCGCCGACTATCTGCGGCTCCTGCGGCACTGATATTTTACAGTCCAGCCTTTCTTCCAATGCGTGAACTACTCCTATGTTTTTTGCTACTCCCCCTGTCATCATTACCCTGGATTTAACACCTACATTTTCAATCATATTACCGGTGCGGCTGGCAATAGCTCGATGGATTGCCGCAACAATGTCGATCTTATCTATCGACCGGGAGATTAATGAGATAACCTCCGTTTCTGCGAAAACAGTGCACATGCTGCTTACTTCCACTCGTTGCTTCGATTTCAGGGACAGCTCACCCATATCCTGAAGATCGATCTCCAGCGCGCGTGCCATTACCTCCAGGAAGCGTCCCGTGCCGGCGGCACATTTGTCATTCATGGCAAATTTAATGACGTCACCGCAGTCATTCAAGCTTATCGCTTTGCTGTCCTGCCCTCCGATGTCTATAACTGTCCGTACCCCGGGATCGATGTAAACTGCTCCGCGCGCATGGCACGTTATCTCGGTAAGTTGACCGTTGCTGATACTAATATTCTCTCTTCCATAGCCGGTGCTCAGTATATAGGCTATTTGTTCCGGATGTATGCCGGCATCTTTGATTAACCTGTCTATAGCCATCTGTCCGGCTTTGTTGCTGTCCGGTCCGGTTAAGCTAACGATATATCCGGTGATCTCTCTTTTCCCGTTCAGCAACACTGCCTTGGTAGCCAGTGAACCGATATCGATGCCGATGACAAACAACGATTTTACCTCTTAACTCGCAGCAGCCCATTTTTTATGCGCTTCCAGCGTCTCTATAAATGCCTGTAGTCTTGTTTCGGTTTGAGCATCAGAATAAAACGCGGGATCTGTCGGGTCAGCGTCAATGACTATTCCCGGTATTCCCAGCCTACGGCCGATGATATCAATGATATCGTACTCACAAATATCGGCCGGCTGACAGGTTCTATGCGAGCACATTATCATGCCGTCAATGGAGTAGTCTTCGATCTCTTTTTGCACCTGCTCCGTAGTCCTCAGGGAATCTGCAGCCAGCCAGCTCTGCCAGGCCTCCTCGGCTGCTATCGAGGTCAGGGGATCCTCAGGATCGATCTTTTCGGGTTCATGAGAATAAAAAAGCTCATGAGTGTAGGATGCTGCCACCAGTACTGCGCCATGTCTTGCCAGTACTTCAGAAAGCCTGCCAACCTTAAACCATATCGGTAGATTATGCCAGTATAGCCGAAATTTCTCATTTTTGATCGCCCCAATTCCATTATCGACCCTTTGTTTCACTTCGGTTTCCAACCTCTTCCAGTATTCGACGGACTCTTTTTTACCGCGCTGTGAGTGAGCAGGGCCCAGGCTGATGAAGTGGTCAAACACGCTCATGGGGGCGGGGGAGGTTTTACATAAATCCAGGACAAGGTTACGGACAATGGCAGCTTCTTTGACATAGGCCATTATCTGTCTCAGACGATCTAAATCAAACTTGGTTTTGGTAAGGTCCTCCAGAAAAACGATCAGTTCCTCCAACTGACGCCTGATATATAGGAGGTTTTCCTGGAATTCCGCCTCAGAATGTGCCGGTATGGTGTCGATACAGAATCCCGGCACATTGAAAAGCCGTTTCTGGTAATCATATACCGTTGCCATCAAAGGACATTGTCTGAAAGCGACTACGAAATCAGGTGATTCAACCAGTAAAACACCGGGTACTGAGGATTTATCACCTCTCTCGTTAAGCATGGCAACGCCGCGGACAAGCCTGGCATAAGAACATATGTCATTGGAGTACCCATCCGACTCCGAAAGCTGCTTCAATTTCTCCTGGCCGGCACGCGCTGCAAGGTAGGCGCCGTAGCTCTCCAAATGTTCAAATCTTATATCCATCGCCCTGAATATCTCGAAGGGCACGGGACCGTATGACCAGGCGAGAAATTTGCCATCCGCATGTGCAGTCCTGAGCTCCTCGTACCAGCCGGCTATCACAGGTTTCACTTCCCTGGTCGTGTTGATTCGATTAACATAACTTCCCGCTGTCATATGGCCTCCTGTTATTTAAGGGTCTCCACAAATGCCTGTATCCTTGTTTTCACTGATGCAAGTGAGGAAACCTCATGTTCAATCTCCAATTTCAGGCTTGGTATCCCGGCACTTGCGAGCCGTTTGACTAAGTAGGGATAATACATTTCATGGGGCTGGCAATACTTCACTACCATGTGAATGACACCTTTGGCCCCGCTGTTTTTAACAGTATTGATCAGGTAATCGCCCCAATCACCGGCTTCATCTACCCTGGTTGGACAGGGCACGGGCATAGTGAGCTGTCGCTTCACTATAGCCTCAAAGGGATCTCCCTCG
>JAQTLG010000179.1 GCA_028715025.1 Dehalococcoidia bacterium
TCATGGGGTTGATTGCCTTGCCGACATCGTTGACGTTGACGATCCTGGTGACGAAGATCTCGCCGGTCCCGATATCGACCTCGACCTCCATGAAATGGGTCTGGCGGCAGAACCGCGGCCTGGGGTTGTTGGGGTTGTAGCAGCCGTACTGCATGTGGTAACCACAGGAGAAGAATGGTTCCGACCACCCGACCCTTGTGCCGAATACCTCCTCTGCGGCGAAGGGGCCGCATTCACCCGCCGGCCTGACGAAGTCGGCCAGTGGCATCTGCCTTGTGGGATCGGATTTGACGAAAATGATGCCGTTCTGCAGATCCAGGTCCTCTGGTTTCGTATTTGGGAATGCCGGTTGAAAGCTTCCTCTCTGTGTAGCGGACGACGGGCTGGTGGCGGATTCTAGTATCTTCTGTTTCAAACTTCTGGCAGCGTGCCTTACCGCCCAGCCGTTGACAGTCATATTGGTGGAGGAGTCGGGTGTCATGCGGTAAAAGCCGGGGTAACTGTGAGGATTGTAATGGACATCCTCCAGTCGCAGGCCCAGTTCCTCCGCCGCAATCTGGCAGTATGAATTCTCCGCGTCGACGCCGTTGTCTGCTCCCATGGCCAGGATCGAGGCTGTGCCGTCGGTACGTTCGATGCGTATGACGACTTCGCTGCTGCCGCCCGAGTCATCCCACTGGTGACTCCAGGTGAACCCGACGCCGTGCATCCTCCCGTTGGGGAGCTTACGCGTGCCGGGTTTATGCCAGGATTCATCCCATTTGAACTCGGCCTTGCCCTTCTCCAGGCATTCCCTGAGGCTGTCGCGCACCTCGAAACCGCGCCGCTTTTTCTCTTCGTTGGCCCAGTTCATATCGTGTCCCATGCACCCTTCGTTTTTGAGTGCTACCTCTATCGGGTCCATACCCAGCTCTGCAGCGACGCGGTCCAAAACCAGCGTAAAGGTCATGGTCGTCGGTATCAACTCGCAACGCGTGGGGACCGTATGTCCCTTGTTGACCCACACGGATTTGGTCAGTCCTTTCAGATGTGGGATATCGGTATGCTCATGCAGGTGCAGGATCGGGTAGATCACCGGCCAGATCATATTGACGTGATAGGTGGTTGCGTCGACCGCTGTGATGGTGCCGTCGTTTCTGAATCCCACCTTGATGAAGTAAACCGCCTCGTCCTGTGAGCCGCCGTAGAAATCCTCACGGCGGGTTAATGTATATTTAACCGGCCTGTTGACGCGCTTCGACACGCAGGCCGCACACCACAGGGGGCCGAGGTTCCAGTCGATCTGGCTCCAGCCTCCGAAGCTCGCCCCCTGGTAGGGCGAATGGATCTGGATTTTATTCATGGGTATGCCGCCGAACCACTCCCCGATACGCCTTTTGGGCAGGTGCACCCGCTGGTGTTTCAACCATATCTCCGGGCAGTCGCCGTTCCATTTCCACACACCGCACGGCCTTTCAGGGCCCACCCAGGTATTGGCAGTCCTTACGACTTTAAATTCGAGTACCTTGTCCGCCTCCGTGAGGCCCTTTTTAACATCTCCGTATACACGCTCATCGTAAGCTCCCCTGTTCCAGTGGTTCCCGTCGATATAGCGCTCCGGGTAGCTGAGCGGCGCTGCCGGATCGCTGGCCGCCACCGGGTCCAGGTTGAAGGGCCTTTCCTCCCATTCGATCTCGATCAGGGAGAGGGCCTCCTCCGCGATAGCCTCGGTCTCGGCAGCCACTGCGGCGCCGATCAACTCCCCTTCCATATGTGCCACGCCGGAGAGGGGTCTGTCATAGTCGAAAAATCCGGCCGTTTTCCCCATGATTTCCCCCTTGCCCACCTCCGGATCATCGTAGCGCAGCACGTACCTTACGCCGGGCAGCCTCTCAGCCTTGCCGACGTCCATTTTGAGTATTTTGGCATGAGGGAGGGGGGACATCAGGAAGCGCATATGCAGCATGCCGGGGACCTGTATATCCATGGTGTAATCGGCCGAACCGGAAGCCTTGTCCACGCCGTCGATTCTTCGGGGTATCTTTTTCCCTATATACTTGTATTCTTTCAGCGGATATTTGTCCGCATTCAGGTTCTCGAGCATCTCCAGCATGCGCGCTGTTTCGATTTCCGATTGTTTGGTCATCGCACTGCCTCCTCTTATCAATGCAGGATCAGCCGCTCATGTGATTCTTGGCGTAGCTGAATGGCTCTGACTTGTTGATCTCTGCGCATGTCAATTTTCCATTGGCAACAGCCAGTGTGAAGTCGAAAATCTGGCCGCCCACGTCTTCAACGGTCTTGCCGGCGTCTATGATGGTCCCGGCGTTAATATCGATATCGCCCTTCATTTCCACGAAGGTTCTGGTATTGGTGGAGACCTTGATTACGGGCACGGCGGGGGTGCCTGCCGGCGTGCCTCTGCCGGTGGTGAAGATAATGATCTGTGCGCCGCATGCCGCCATGCCCGTCATGTTTTCAATATCATATCCGGGCCCCTCCATGATCATCAATCCCTTTTTGGTCGGTCTAAGGCCGTAGCCGATGCAGTCGACAATCGGGGCTGAGCCGGCTTTAGTTATGCACCCCAGGGATTTCTCCACAATGGAGGACAGTCCGCCCTCCATGTTGCCAGGCGAGATAGTCAGCCCCGCCAGCGGTCCCGCCAGCTCCCTTATCAGCTTTTCATGGTCTATGATCAGTTTCTGCACTTTTTCGCCCAGCTCAGGAGTCACGCAACGTTTCTTCAATATGTGGTCGGTCCCGATCATTTCTGTTATCTCACCGAATAAAGCCGATGCGCCTTCCTTTATAAACAGGTCGGAGGCTACCCCTACAGCGGGATTGGCTGTCACTCCGGACAGGGCATCGGAGCCTCCGCACTCCAGGCCTATCAGCAATTCACTGAAGGGAGCCTTAACTCGTTTCTGGGACGACAGGTGTTTTTTGAATTTCTTTATTATTTCAATAGCTTTTTTGGTTGTAGCGGCGCTCCCCGCCCCCTGTATCTTCAGCACCTCAACCGGTTTGCCCTTGACGGCGTCGGCGAAGAGCTGCGGCTGGATCAGTTCGCAACCCAGGCCGATGATCAGGGCTGCGCCCACGTTCGGATTTTTCATAAGGCCGGCGATAATCAGCCATCCGGTGGCGGCATCCTCCAGGCCGGTCCCGCAGCCATAGGCGTTCTGAACCGCGATAATATCCGGGAATTTCCTGCCGAGCGCAGCCACGACGCCGTTTGCACATGAAACGGAGGATGTTACCAGTATATGGTTGCGAACGCCGTATTCACCGGTTTCCCTTTTATATCCGTTAAATTCCATGAGCTTGACCTCTTTTTGATTAATGAAGTTTAAAAGAAACAGAGCCAGGATATTATGCTAAGGCGCTGTGTACAATAACTCGGGTTGGGTGTTATGCAGGTGGACCCATTCTCCCTGCTGGATATCGCAGGTTGCCTTGAGTATCGGCTCTCCGTATCGGATTACCTGCGATCCTGACTTGATGGGACTGAGGGCTATTTTATGCCCCAGCTCAACGTCCTGTGCCGCTTCAAACAACGTTTCTCCGGCCACGACAACGGGCTCTCCCTTTTTCACGTTGCGAATTGCCACAACGACGTTGTCTGCGGGATTGATTCTCAAGGCATTATTTACCATGCCAGGCCTCCTCCGTACACGCATATCCTGACGGATATGAGCAGTTTGTTGATTATTATAGTTTGCCGTATTTCTTGTAGACTTCCAGCAATGAAGCGCCGCCCCTGATCTCATGGCGGGAACGTCGTTCATCTGCAACGATCTCTTCTGCTTTAACGACCACCTGCTCAATATCCACGTCGGCGATGGGGATGACGACGATTCCGTCACGATCGGCGAAGATTACATCGCCGGGGCTGACGCGCACCTTGCCGCAAAAAACTGGATCGCCTACGCCGACCAAATCCGTCCGGCCTATTGAGTCGGCGGGTAAGTTGCCCCTCGCCCATACGGGGAATTCGATCTCGAGTATACGGCTTATATCGCGTATCGGGCCGTCGATAACCGCCGCCCTGACACCGCCCATGTATTTCGAGGTGGCTGACATCAGCTCTCCGAAGGCGGCGGCGCCGTAGAAACCGTTGGTGTCGATGGCGACTACCTGGCCCTTCTGCATGTTGCCGAATACGGATGTCAGGACCTCGGCCACGAATTTGGGATCATATTCCGCCATCCTGGTCGACTTCCTTGTACCGGCTATCTCGATGGTGAAAGCCGGCCCGGCCACCACTGCATCCGGGATGATGGGCGTAAATCCCGATTCCATGATCTGATGCTCGAAGCCCATATCGTCAAGTGTGTCTGCAACAGCCGGTGTATAGATCTTTTCCAGCCTGGCGCATAATGACAGGATTTCATCGTGGCTATACTGCTTGGACATGCTCTTCTCCTCTTAGTCTTTTTTTGCTATAAATTGGACGATTTCACCATTATTTACGAGTAGTTCGAAATTTCCCCTCTACAACTTTTACCGCCTGCTATTTCCGGTCAGCAAATTAGTCTTTTTTTGCTATAAATTGGACGATTTCACTATTATTTTCAAGTA
>JAQTLG010000180.1 GCA_028715025.1 Dehalococcoidia bacterium
TAATCCAGCATACCCGGTTCAAGGAACTGAATACCCGCTTCCAGCTGCGAAACATCAATAAATTGCCCTTCACCTGTTTTCCCCCTATATCTAAGCGCAGCCATGATAGCAGCCAGACAGAAATAGGGAGTAACAAAATCATTGACCGGACCGTAAGGTTGAACGCAATCCCTGCCCGGCCAACCGCTGAAACTATTAAATCCTGTCAGAGCCACAAGAACGTTACCTGACGTGGGCATCGGCGCCATTGGCCCGGTTTCCCCGAATCCTGAGGTGTTCAACATGATTACATCCGGATTGGTTACTCTTACTGCCTCATAATCAAGTCCCAGTCTCTTCATCACGCCGGGCACGTAATTGGTAACAACGATGTCGGCCCAGTCTGCAAGTTTCCTGGCGACGCTAAGCCCCGCCGGACTTTTGAGATTCAATGAAATACTGTATTTGTTAGGGTTATAATAGGCGAAATATGCTGAATTATCTGGGCCGTTACCGTTTTTAAAAGGGGCGGACGACCTGGTAAAACAGGGCCGTTCAATGGTTTCCACCCTTACGACTTTTGCGCCATAATCAGCCAGGCACTTCGTCACCAGCGGGCCTGCTATGACCCAGGTAAAATCAAGAACCTTTATTCCATTAAGCGCCTGCTTTACCATGCTGTTTCCCATTCAAATTATTTGGTTCAGTTTTAATGTATCGATCTCATCCAACGATAAGCCGAGCTCGTCGTGAAAGACATCCAGATTGTGCTCGCCGATAAGCGGCGCCCTTCGAAATTTAAGGACAGGCATCGCCGCAAACTTCATACAACTGGCAGGATACTTAATCACACAGCCGAGTTCCGGATGTTCCACATCTATCCAGAAATTCCTTGCCTTTAGCTGAAAAAAATCCACCACATCCGCCGGATTCAATACCGGACAGATAGGCATGTGCCTTTTCAAAGCTTCCTTGAATAATTCCTGTTTGGTATATCTTGAAAAAAACTCGGCTACCGGGGCTTCGAGTTGCTCCCACTCTTCCTGTGTAAATTTGGTTACATCAAAGTTATCCCAATCCATTTCTTCTCTCTGTTTAGTGGACAGGCCTTCTTCTTTTAGCCATTCAGCAAGTATTTTATTCATTGCCGCTCCCGGCGCACCCCCGAATATTACGAAATTAACCAGTCCGTCTCTGCACGGCCATGTTTGGCGCGCACGTGTGCCGCTGCCCAGCCCTACTCTATATGCGCCTGACCTTTCCAGAACCATTCCATAAGTAAACCACAGAGAGTTTGCGTTTACTGTGTTCTTGACCATGCTCTGCTGCGCCGATACGTCGATATACTGTCCTTCACCTGTGATGTCCCTGTGATACAGGGCAATTAAAGCAGCAACTGCCGCTTCCCCACCAGCAAATAAAGGTGATTGCGGTAAACTAACACGTAAGGGGGGACGGTCAGGATCTCCGCAAATATACAAATATCCGCTCATCGCCTGGACGATAATATCTGAACCTGCGAATTTACTGTAGGGTCCGGTCTGCCCGAAAGGCGTGATAGACGCCATGATAATGCTGTTGTTGACTTTCTTCAGTTCGGGATAGTCTAAACCTATGTCTTTCATGTGTCCGACAGGATAGGACTCCACTACGATATCGGACCTTTTAACAAGCTGTTTGAAAAGATCTCGTCCATCATCGGTATTGATATCGAGGGTGATACCTCTCTTATTCAGGTTATAAGCAAACCATGTCAGGCTTTTCTCAGGATCAGGTATGTCATGATAAAAGGGGCCGATGCTACGGGAATTATCTCCCCCCGGTCTTTCAACCTTTATAACATCAGCCCCCAGTTCGGCAAGCATCCGTCCGCAGAGAAAACCGTTTTCGTCGGTCAGATCCAACACGCGTATGCCATCAAGCAGCGTTTTCATTAGATATATTCTCTATATGAAATAAGTTTAAATGAGAGCCTTCTGTTATATTTTCCTTTGCTATACCTGGAGGTTCATCGAACACGCGTCTCTACCTCCGGCCATATCTCCAACTGTTTACGTATGCATGTTATCATTAATTTCATACATGTCAATGATATGTTTATCTTCATTAAATATTTTTATCATATTGATCAATTAACAATAACTATTGATCGTTTTGTTTACAATACTTGGTTGTATATGGTATTAATATCGATTATGAATCAATTGGACCAAATGGATAAGAAAATAGTGGACGCCTTGGCAGTAGATGCTCATATGAGCAGTATGGAAATGTCCAAACAGCTTAAAATATGCGCCCCGACAATCCGTCGAAGGGTTAACAGGCTGATAAAGAACGAAATCATACGTATACAGGCGGTTCAAATAAATCGTGTAAAAACATCAATAACGGTATCCATTTTGCTGAAAGTGGAAAGCAATGTCATTGTCCGGACGGCTGATTTACTGGCGAGTCAGAAAGAAGCGGGTTTTATAGTATTGACTGCCGGCTACTTTAATATCGTCTGCCTGTGCTGGTTCGAATCCGTGGAAGCGTATTCCAGGTTTCTTAATTCAGTGCTTTATCCGATGGAGGGTGTACTCGACACCGACACTTTGATTTGCACCGAATACAGGAAATATGCATTCGTAAAAATGAACCGTGCTGCTGATCCAACCAAACGGGCCAATAAACCGGTTGATGACATCGATATGAAGATTATTGAGTTGCTGGAAAAAGACGCACGTCAAAAAAGCACCAGGCTGGCTAAAAGTCTCAATATCAGCGCGCCCACCATCAGATGCAGGATAAACGATCTGTTAGATAATAATATTATTCGCATACAGGCCTTCCCGAACTTCCGCATGAGTAAAACAATAGCAGCTGTAATAGCTTTGAAAGTAGCGAACGGCTCAGTGAACCGTATCGCAGATTATCTGTCTGACAGAACTGAAGCCAGACAGGTAATGTTATTTACAGGTAGTTACGACATAGGAGTCTGGGCCTGGTTCGAAACTATCCAGGCCTTTTCTGACTTTTTGAAGGATGTTATCAATCCTCTGGAAGGCGTCGAAAAAAAAGAGATTGCCATCCAAACAGAAATTAAGAAATGGGTACACCAGTGGTGATCACGCCTGTGCAGCGGTGGCTATGCAGGAAGAGAGTTTCCCTCATTGAAATCAACTGATTGTCCGAACAATTTCCCCGGCGCACGGAAACCTCTTTTTTATGGTTGGGTCATTGTCATTGCTTGTGCCATCCAGCAGGCCATGCAAAACGGCATACAATATAGTTTCGGAATCTTTTTCAAGCCCCTGATTGCGGATTTTGGTTGGACACGCGCTTCCCTTTCCGGTGTATATGCTTTAGCGTTGATCAGCGGAGGTTTATTTGCCATACCCGCAGGGTGGCTGGCGGACAGATTCGGTCCTGCCAAAATAGCATTAATCTACGGCTCTCTGATTGGCCTGGGCCTGATACTGAGCAGCCAGATCACCGACCTGTTACAGCTTTATATTGCATATGGAGTTATTTTTGGCATAGGAACCAGCGGGGTATTTGCCGTTAGCAGCGGCATCACCGCCCGCTGGTTCTACAAGAAACGTGGACTTGCGTTAGGTATTGTCTCGGCAGGTGTCGGTTTCGGCATTCTTGTCATGCCGCCGGCAGCCGAGTATTTTATTCGCGCTGTCGGCTGGTCACGCTCTTACTTGATTATGGGGATCATGGCCCTGTTAGTTTTTGTTGCCACCGCCCTGTTATTACGGCGTGATCCGAAAGATATAGGTTGTTTACCTTACGGCGCTGTAAAGCCCCAACCGGAGGACGGGGTCAGCCAGGGACAAAAATCATATCACCCGGCGTTCGACGGCGGGATGACCCTATGGGACGCCTGTCGCACCCTACCCCTCTGGTTACTTGTTTGCATCGCGGTTCTTGTCGGAGTCTGTACGCAGATGATCTTTCTGCACCTGGTTAACTACGCCACTGACATCGGGATATCCCCGCTTGTGGCTGCAACGATTATCTCCGTTATAGGGATTGGCGGCATCTTCGGGCGCATATTAATGGGAAGCGGATCGGACAGAATCGGTAATATGAATGCCATGATCCTGTGCATGGCGATACAAACTGCAAGCCTGGTCTGGTTAATTTACTCCAGCGAGCTGTGGATGCTGTATGTTTTTGCTGGATTATTCTGTTTTGCCTTCGGAGGAGAAGTGCCTTTATTAACACTGCTGGTCAGTGAGCGATTTGGCCTCAGGGCAGTATCGGCGCTGGTGGGATTAATGTTGCTTGCTACGCGCGTCGGAGCCGGACTGGGTTCCTGGCTGGGCGGGCAGATATTCGATGCCACCGACAGCTATACGGCAGCTTTTATTACTGCATCAGTAGCCAGTACGATAGCGATGATCGCTGTAATTAGCATGAAGAGAATGAAAAAAGGACTCATAACCGGTCATTAGCACAATACATCAGGTTACCGCCGCGCCGGTCCAGCGGTCATAATGCACCCGCTGCTCCTTAAACCTATCCTCACTGTGAGGTTTTTCATCAGAATATCCAAGGGAAACCAC
>JAQTLG010000181.1 GCA_028715025.1 Dehalococcoidia bacterium
CCTCCTTAATTTTTCTATAAGATTCAGATTGGAAGGCCGTCCTTCGGCTAATCCATCTGTTGGTCTTTGCACTAAATTTAGACGAGAAATATTACAAACAGATTAAATTTATTGATTTTTCACGAAATTATTTATAAAAAATGAGGGGATGGCACGATTTATGGCCATCCCCTGTGCCAAAATTTAACGAAATGTGCTATTTTTAGAGGTTTTTAGGAAAATCCACCGTAAGCCCTTTCGCCATGCTGCGATATATCAAGTCCCACCATCTCCTCCTCGTTCTTGACGCGTAACCCGAGCGTGGCATCGACAACCTTGGCGATTACCCAGGTGGCGCCGAATGAAAACAGGGCAATGACGGCAACTGCCAGCAGCTGAATCAGTACCTGGGTAAAGTTGCCGTCAATGAGCCCGGATTTTCCGCCGATAGCGGCAGTTGCCAGCAAGCCTGCGGCGATAGTGCCGATAGTGCCGCCAACGCCATGGCAGGCGAAGACGTCCAGTGACTCGTCAATCCTGTTAGATTTGTTTCGCCAGAGCATAACATAGTACGAGGCGATGGCTGCTGCTATGCCGATAGGTATAGCGGACATAGGATGGATATATCCTGCAGCCGGTGTCACTGTGGCTAAACCCACCACTGCGCCGGTGGCAACACCCAAGACCGATGGCCTGCGATGAATCCATCCCAGTATAAGCCAGGTGATAGCTGCGGAAGCGCCGGCGAAATTAGTGGAGGCGAAGGCGCTTGCTGCCTGTCCGTTGGCGGCAAGCGCGCTACCTGCATTAAAACCGAACCATCCGAACCAGAGAAGTGCCGTACCAAGTACCACGTAAGGGATGCTGTTTGGTTCCATCACCTCTCTATCTTCGAAACCCTGACGCGGGCCGAGTACCAGCGCTAACGCCAGAGCGGCGAAGCCGGCGTTGATGTGAACAACCGTGCCGCCCGCGAAATCCAGCACTCCGAGATTGGCCAGCCAGCCACCGCTTCCCCATACCCAGTGCGTTATGGGGCAATAAACCACTGTGAACCAGATAATCGAGAAGACGAGCAGTGCGCTGAATCTTATGCGTTCAACCACACCGCCAGTGATCAATGCCACCGTTATAATGGCAAATGTTGCCTGGAAAATCATGAAGAGAAAATGCGGGACAGTAGTTGCGTAGATATTGGAGGGCTCCATGCCCACCGTCATCAGCCCCGCCCATTGCAGTCCCCCGAATAATCCTTTGAAATCCGGCCCGAAGCTCACAGTGTAGCCGTAAAAAGCCCATAGAATTGAGATGAGTCCCAGCATAACAAAGCTCATCATTAAAGTGGAAAGCAGGTTTTTTTGTCTGACCATGCCGCCGTAAAAGAAGGCAAGGCCGGGAGTCATGAGCATTACTAATGCGGTAGCAACCAATAACCACGCAGTATCGCCTGAATTAATCGGCATGAAATAACCTCCGCTTAGTTTGTGCAACTAATTTAGAGGTTATTTGTTACAAACGTGTTAAATCCAGAGGTTTTAGATAAAAATATTGCGAAGGCACGCCCCTGCGCAGGGGCGTGCCTTCCTCAGGTGCTATTTGTTCGTTATGCAGAGTTCACCGTTGTCACTGGTCCGGACCCTCAGGGCGTTCTCTACCGGCAATACGAAGATCATGCCATCGCCTTCCCGGCCGGTACGGGCGGCCCGGCAAATGATATCAAGGGCTATCTGGCATTCCTCATCTGCAATGACTATTTCTATCTTGACTTTGGGCAGGAAGTCGACGCGATATTCGCCGGCCCTCCACTGAAGGGCGATACCCTTTTGGCGGCCACGGCCGCTGACATGTGTCACGGTCATGCCCAGCATCCCCTGGGCGGATAGAGCGTCTTTGACGGCATCCAGCCTTTCCGGTCTGATAATAGCTTCTATTTTTTTCATTATGAAACACCTCCATAAGCTCTTTCGCCATGCTGTGATATATCGAGACCGACTGCTTCCTCCTCTTCTTTTACACGCAACCCCATGGTTGCTTTTAGAGCCTTTGCCAGCAGCCATGATACAACGAAGGCATAAGCAGCTGTGGCCACGATGGCAGCGATCTGAATCAGCACCTGTTTCCAATTGCCGTCGATGAGCCCGGAACCGGCAGTATTTACGGCTGTGGTGGCGAATATGCCGGTGGCCAGGGCGCCCCATGTCCCGCCCATACCATGACAGGCGAAGACGTCCAGTGATTCATCCACTCCGGATGACCTCGCCCTCCAGACCATCACGTAATAGGAGATAGCGGCGCCGATGGCGCCGATAGGGATCGCGGCCCAGACGGGCACGAAGCCGGCAGCCGGTGTAATGGCCACCAATCCCACAACCGCGCCGGTTGCTGCACCCAGCACCGATGGCCGGCGATGAATCCAGCCGAGTATCATCCAGGTGAACCCTGCTGCCGCAGCCGCAGTATTGGTGGTGATGAAAGCGTTGGAGGCAATCCCGCCGGCGGTCAGAGCACTACCGGCGTTGAAGCCGAACCAGCCGAACCAGAGAAGGGCGGCTCCCAATACGACATAAGGTATATTGTTAGGTTCCATAGATTCGCCTTCCTTGAATCCCATGCGAGGGCCCAGCACCAGTGCGAGGGCCAGTGCCGATATGCCGGCGTTGACGTGAACCACGGTGCCGCCGGCGAAATCAAGTGCACCTAACTGCGCCAGCCAGCCACCGCTTCCCCAAACCCAGTGGGCGACCGGGCAATAAATAAATGTAAACCAGAGCGCCGCAAAGGCCAGCAGTGCGCCGAACTTGATGCGCTCTACGACAGCGCCTGTCCAGAGCGCCACTGTGATAATGGCGAAAGTTGCCTGGAAGGCTACAAATGCGAGCTGGGGCACAGTGCTTGCGTAAATTGGGGAAGGACCCTGGCCGACACCTGTCAGACCGAACCAGGATAGATCGCCCACCAGTCCCTTAACGTCGGGGCCGAAGGCCATGGTGTAGCCATACAGAATCCACAATATGGATATCAGGCAAAGTATGGCGAAGCTCATCATAATGGTTGAGAGCAGATTTTTCCTCCTGACCATGCCACCATAGAAAAAGGCCAGGGCGGGGGTCATGAGCAATACAAGTGCAGTTGAGGTGAGCAGCCAGGCGGTATCGCCAGAATTCATTGTGAACCTCCTTTATAGTGATGATAGAAGGAAGTTTAAAGGAGGCCTGTTTCGGGCTTATTACGGTGATGTTAAGTTCATGTTACAGGATGCGCTGATCAAGTGAGCCGGTTTCCTTAAATTTGTAGCCGATATTTCTGACTGTTTCGATGAATGAGTGTACAGGGTCCTCTATCTTGCTGCGCAGTCTTCTGACATGCACGTCAACCGTCCTGTCACCCCCGTAGTAGTCATATCCCCATATCTCGTTCAGAAGCGCTTCTCGAGTGAAGACCTTGCCTTTATTGATTGCCAGAAGCTTGAGCAGTTCATATTCCTTGAAGGTCAGCGCCAGCAGACGACCGGCCAGTTCGACCTCGCATCTAACGGAATCAATGACCAGGTCGCCCACTTTAATTACTGTGTCTCGATCAGGCTTTGTTGTTTCGGATATGGCGCGCCGTATCCTTGCGGACAGTTCATCCAGATTCCAGGGCTTGATAACGAAGTCTGCAAATCCCTGCTCAAGCACCATGTGTAATGTTGATGAAGAGACCAGTGCGATGACTGGGAGCAGTCTGCGCAATTTGAGTTTTCTGAACCACTTCCAGGAAGAGTCGCCGTGAGTTGAGATCGATGAGACATCAATGAGCACAGCATTAAAGGATTGGCGGGCATCCTGCTGGATGACATCGTCGGCGTAAATACAGGCCGTGCACGAGAAACCCATGCGGCTCAGGCCGGCGCTGAGGTCTCTAATACGATCCATCTCGTTGGTAACCAGTAAAATATTGTTCATTGCACTGTGATGTTATTATAACAATTCAACAAATGGTCGCAGCCTGGATACATCCAGCAAGCCACACATTGAGTGGGTGGACACCGCTGTGCCGTTCTCAGTCACAGCTGCCGCTGCGTTCAGCCCGCTGAGCGAGACGAGTCCCGCCTTCTCAGGATTGAAAGGTATATCACATATCTTTTCACCGGGTCTGGCCAGGAATGCCCGGGTGACAAGGCCACTGTTATTCATGCGTTGCAGCAGTTCATCCGCTTTGTTGTATGACAGCATTGGTATTTCACAGTAGCCGGCCAGCACCTTGCCGTTACCGCCTGTTGTCGCTTGAATGACGTCAGTCATCCTGCCGGCGATAAAGATATCGAAAGGATCGATTGTTGAACCTGTGAACTCAATGAGATCGACAAAGCGGAAGGGCTGCCCTTCCTTTATCTGCAGCAGGCCTCCAAAACGCGCATAAACAGGTATGCCTGATTTAAGCAGGCAGCCGTTCACAGCAACATTGCATACAGTGGCCAGTCCGACCTGGCCTGCAGGAACCACGATGCCGCCGAAGTTGTTGCCTTCACCGGCCAGTGCTACCAGGCTCGATGAGGACAAAGCGGCATGAAATACGCCCGTCATG
>JAQTLG010000182.1 GCA_028715025.1 Dehalococcoidia bacterium
TATGCAGGATATCGCACAACACCTGCCGGGCCGAATCGGCCGCATCACTGGTTGCACCCGGTTGCCTTTCATCGTCAAGCAGGACCACCTTGATCCGGGCATCCTCGGCGCCAACTCCCAATACGCCCGATTTGCCCTTCTTGACCACGATAATGTCAACTTCTTCGCGGGCAACACCGAGCTGCAGGAGGGCAATTCTGGTCGCCTCCTCCACCGTTTTAGCGCTCAGTTCTAATTCTCTCAATTCTATCCCTTCTTCTTGTCGCCTTCTTTAAGTGCCTTGGAGGGCTGTTCCGCCGCTTTCTGAGTTGCACTTTGAGGCTGAGTCTGAGGCCGGGGCTGTCTGAAAGACGGGAAGTTGAAATAACCCCAGCCACCGGCTACGAAGTACTGGATGATAATGCCGATGATATTGGATACCACCCAGTAAAGGGCTAATCCACTGGGGAAGGATAACGTGAAAAAGGCGAACATGAGGGGCATCATCATGGTTGTCATGCTCGACATCTGCTGCTGGCGGGGATCGGTGGCGGGCGGCGTAACCATTTTCTGCTGCACCCACATTGTCAGGCCAACCAGTATGGCAAGGATCATAGTCGGGTCAGGCTGGGACAGCCTGAGCCCCAGGAAATTCTCATTGAGCGGTATTGCCTGGTCCACCAGGTCCCACGGATAAAGATGCTGCGATAATATGAGAAGGTTTTCAGGCGTGGCCGCAAGGGCCTGCATGATAGACTGATAGAGCGCAATCCAGATAGGCATCTGTATCAGCATAGGCCACATGCATCCCAGGGGGTTGATACCGGCCTCTTTATAGAGGCGCATCATCTCCTGCTGCAGCTTCTTCTGATCACGCGCATACTTTTTCTGGAGCTCCTGCATCTTGGGCTGAAGTTCCTGCATTGCTTTGGTCGATTTTGTCTGCCGGAACGTGAGGGGCATCAGGATAAGCCTGACCACTACAGTCAGCACGATGATGGCCAGGCCGAAGTTGCCCCAGAGCATCTGGGAAAGGGCGATCAGCCCGTTCAGTACCGGATCGAGTATAGCTACATTCCAAATATCAACCATATAACTAACCTACTTTATCTCTGAAGAAAAATCCCAGTCGACATGGTTCTTCACCGTATCAACTGCGTAGACCTTGTGATCCCGGGCATATATGTAAACCATGTCACCCTCCGCATAAGGATTCCCGTAGACGGTATAGCCGACCGATACGCTGCTGATCATGGTCCCATTGGTTATATCCAGCTTGTAGAGCGTTCCCTTTTCACTCACAGCGAATATATGGTTATCTGTCACAGCAGGAGTTGACACCATCTGGCCGTCTCCCTCGAATTTCCAGACCTCTTTGCCGTCGGCAGCCTCGATCGCATATATCTTGTTGTCCATGCAGGCTGCATAGATCGTGCTGCCGCGGATCACCGGTGTGGCCCAGAACCAGTTGCCGGCCAGGTATTTCCACTTCACCGTCCCATCGGCTTTATCAATGGCATACAGGTTCCGGTCGAAGGTGCCGAAATAAAGCAGTTGATCTTTTACAGCGAGAGATGAAGCTACCGCCGAGGGGATCTTGATGCTCCATACCTCACGACCGGTTTCGGCCGCTATGGCATATACGTTGCCGCCGTAGTTGCCTGCATAGATTATTCCGTTGTCCAGAACGGGAGCCGTCCATATCTTGTTGGAAGTCTGGAACTCCCAGATAAAATCGCCTGTAACGGCATCGAGGGCATAGATTTTACCGTTGGCGCTGCCGAAATACAGTGCCTTCCCGTCGGTGATTATGTTGCCGACGATCGCCCCCACCGTTTCGAAGCCTTCCCGGGGGTAAATCCATCGGACCACTCCCCGACTGGCGTTAAGGGCATAGACCTTGCCGGTATAGGTTCCTTCAAAAATCAGGTCATCGATTACCAGAGGAGTGGCATAGATGCCTTTGCCGGAGGCAGCCGATGACGGGGCGCACATGGCGCCGCAGGCGGATCCCGGCGTGGCCGTTTTGATCGCATATATCCATTCTGTCTCGGAGGGGAAAGCCTTGCCCTCACTTCGTGCCTTTGGGTTGAGAGCGATGACCGATCCCTCCATGGACCCGAAGCAAATCAACTCGTTATAGGGAGCAAAGCTGGACCAGCCCTGGGCCTGTGCTCCTGAACACCCCCCACCCATACCGGGCATACAACCTGAAACAAATACCAGCAGAAGTAAGCCCAGGAGAATCACAACCCTAATCAAATTACTA
The DNA here is from genome assembly GCA_028715025.1 of Dehalococcoidia bacterium. Classification (GTDB taxonomy): domain Bacteria; phylum Chloroflexota; class Dehalococcoidia; order GIF9; family UBA5629; genus CAIMUM01. Next base: position 2,249 of record JAQTLG010000182.1, read on the forward strand.
ACTTTTCTCATACATTATCCTACTAAGTTTCATTCAATTTAAAGCCGACCTATCATGGAACAGGATCATAGCCGCGGGGCGTCCAGGGATTGCAGCGGCAGATCCTGAGAAAAGTCATCCAGCTTCCTTTAAGAATGCCGTATTTCTGTATTGCCTCGTATCCATATTGAGAACACGTCGGTGTAAAGCGGCAGGCCGAAGGCGTGACCTGCGATATTGTGCCCTGGTACAGTCTAATTGATTTTAGAGCTACCGTTTTCAGCATCTATTACCATCAAATCCAGCCGATTGAGCAATTTCGTCATCGACCTGCTAATCTCATGATATGTCACGCATACTACAGGCCGCCGGGCGATCAATACAATATCCCATCCCGGCCTTATCAACATCAGGCGTACATTCTCCTTTAGCAGCCTCCTGACACGGTTTCTGACGGTCGCCTTCCCAATATCCTTGGTTACCGAGAGGCCCACGCGTAAAACATCCAGATTGTTGGGAAGAGCTTTTATTACCAGCAGTTTATCCGCTGCGGCTTTGCCAGATTTATATACTGCTAAATATTGCGACCTACTGGTCAAAGCCAATCTCTTGGCCATTTCAATGCTATACCTGGGTAAGCTTCCAACGCCCTCTGGCGCGCCTGGCCTTCAATACCGCACGCCCGCCGCGGGTGGACTTCCGGGCGCGAAAACCGTGCTTCCTGATTCTTCCTCTTTTTTTCGGTTGATATGTCCTCTTGGGCAATTCAATACTCCAAATTTGATTAAGCCTTTCTCTCGGCTGCGCTTATGTTGTAGACATGGTTGGGCGATGAGGGCAGCATGGCCAAAAATCGCGACCTTTTAATAGCCTGGGCCAGGCTGCGCTGATGCCTGGCACACACACCGGTGCGCCTCCTCGGCACTATCTTGCCACGATCAGAAACAAAACGCTGCAGGAGAGACACGTTCTTATAGTCGATAGGCGTTTTATCGGCACAAAACATGCATACCTTGGGCTTGACAATGAATTTGCGCCCCCTTTCCCTTCGCTGTACGGTATTGGTTTCCATCAGTCTAAAAAACTCCTTCTCTAACAATTAAGGATTTAGAAGGGGATATCCTCCGGCTCGATATCACCTTCAATTATACGGGCATCCTCGGGCGGCAGTTGTGCAGGCCCCTGTTTGTCAAGGAAGATCACCCTGTCTGCTGTTATATCCAGGCTTACACGCTTCTGTCCGTCCTTGCCGTCATATAAGCGTGTACGCAAATTTCCTTCAACGTAAACCAGTTTACCTTTGTTTAAAAACTGGTTGCATGTCTCCGCCAGCTTTCTCCACGCGCTGATGCGAAACCATTCGGTCTCCTCTTTGAAGGAGCCGTCGGGCTGGCGCATATTTCGATTGGCTGCCAGGCTGAAAGTGGTGACTGCTACACCGTCCGCAGTAAATCTCATCTCGGGATCACCCCCGACCCGGCCAATCAGAATAATCTTGATCAAGCTCGCCATCAACCACCTCCAGAGATCAGCTATTCTCGCGAACGAACAGGTACCTTAATACATCCTCGGACATTTTCAAACTGGCATCAAGCTCTTTTAAAGCCGTCTGTTTGATCTGTACTTTTTCGAGCACGTAATTTCCTTCAGCCTGCTTCTTAATCGGGTAAGCAAACCTTCTTTTTCCCCATTGGTTCGTCTCCGTAACCGTTCCACCGAGTTTGGTTATCTGGTCGTTAACCTTTCCCAATACCCGGGTGAAATCATCTTCACTCAAGTCTGCATTTAGAATAAAAACCAGTTCGTAACCGGGCACAATAAATCCTCCAAGCAGCGAAATTCTACTGATTATAGCATACAGCCCGATTCCTCAACAAGCTTCAGCCTCGAGCAGTGGTATTGCATTTTCGTTCAGGCTGTCATATAGTTTTCTGGCAGGTCAGGTAACAATATGGAAATCAGTATTATAGGTTTGCCCGTCAGCGGAAAAACAACTGTTTTCGACGCTTTGACCAAGTGTTCCGCCGAGCCCAGGGCGCACGGCGGCGCCGGGCTCACCTTATTTCCGGCAATAGCCAAGGTGCCGGATGCGCGCGTGATGAAGCTCAGCGACATCTTCCACCCGAAAAAGACTACACTAGCCGAGATAAAATACGTGGATTACGGCGGACTTCCCAAAGGATTCGGCAGGGAGCAGGGGGTCAGCGGGCAGTTTCTCAACAGCCTCAGCACCTCGGATGCCATTCTGCAGGTCGTGAGGGCTTTCGAGGATGCGAATATACCCCATGTAGACGGCAGGATCGAT
>JAQTLG010000183.1 GCA_028715025.1 Dehalococcoidia bacterium
ATTTCTTCATCCGCTTCCCTGATCAAACCGATTGATGTTGCCAGGGAGGTAGTCTCCGGCATGGGCAAAGGACAGTTCCTTATCCTGCCGGGTTCCGGCACAAAGTATACGTATTTTATGAAAAGGCTCTTTCCCGGACTGGTGCAATGGATAATGGACAGACAGATAAAGAAAGTCACGCAACGAATTTGATGCGGCAGCAATCAAGCTGAAATAGCGCTATTCACCGAGGCGGATGATGTTTGAGGCGTTGATGCCAACCGTACATCCGCGTGTATCAAATATCAGCTTTGCTTCCTTTGCTATCGATTTCAGGTCATAGCAACTGTGATCGGTCACAATTACTACGCAATCATAATTGCTGAATACCTTCTTAGTTAGCTTGATCGAGCGGAGCCTATGGTTGCCCTCCCTGAAATCAGGGATATAAGGATCGTGGTAATGCACCATAGCTTTCTTCTCGATAAGCAGTTCGATAACCCTTAAGGCGGGAGACTCTCTAACGTCCTCAATGTCTTTCTTGTATGCCACGCCCAGTATAAGGATTTTTGACCCTTTCAAGCTTCTGCTTCTTGTGTTGAGTGCAGCCACGGTTTGCTCGACAATGTATTCAGGCATCGTTTCATTGATTTCGGCAGCCAGTTCGATGAACCTGGTATGAAAAAAATACTCCCTGGCTTTACTGGCAAGGTAGTATGGATCGAGAGGAATGCAATGCCCGCCCACACCGGGACCCGGATAAAACGGCATATATCCAAAGGGTTTTGTGGACGCGGACCGGATGACCTCCCATACGTTTATATTCATCTTCTCGCAAAGCTTGGCAAGCTCGTTAACCAAGGCGATATTCACACTGCGGAATACATTCTCGAAGACTTTATCCATCTCGGCTACTTCCGGCGTGGATACTTCGAGCACCCTATCTGAAACATGCCTGTAGAGCAACGCGGCGAGCTTGGTGGATGTGGGTTCCATACCCCCGACTATCTTGGGAGTGTTCTTAATCGTAAATTTACGGCTGCCCGGATCGATACGTTCGGGTGAAAAGGTCAGGAAATAGTCCACACCCACCTTAAGTCCTGTGGATTCCAGTATCGGCAGCACAATCTCCCGTGTTGTGCCCGGGTACGTAGTGCTTTCCAGAATGACCAGATGTCCCAGCCTCAGAAAACGGGCGATATCGTTGGAAGCGGCGACGATATAGGTCAGATCAGGCTCCTTGGTCTTGGTGAGCGGAGTGGGAACACAGATAATGATGGTATCTACTCTGCGCAACGCCGATTGGCTTGTGGTTGCCTTTAATCTTCCTTTGGTGACGGCCTTTTTAAGGCGCGCCGATTCAATATCCAGCAGGTAAGATGTGCCCCGTGTAATCTTGTTAACCCGTCCCTTATCGGCATCAACACCGGTTACATTGAATCCTGCTTCAGCGAATGCCAGCGCCAGGGGCAATCCCACGTATCCCAAACCTACAACCCCGATGTCAGCCGATTTGTCCCGGATCCTGCTTTCAAGATTTCTCAGATCGTTAACGGTTAATTCTGCCCGTGCCATTTTTCCCTCACATATTTATTAATTTACCAGTCAATCAGAGTATGCATAGTTTAACCGTGAGATGAAACAGTGTCAAAATGTGAGCAAAGTGGTCTTAATATCATCGTTTCGCAGGCAAGCAAGAATGAAAATATCAGCTTACATAATTGACATCTTGATGAATTTAGTTATAATGGAAGCTGAGTTTGTATGCAACAACAGGGACAGCAAAAGAATAAGTATCTATACGTGCTCTCTGATATCTCCGACATTGTATCCAGTTCATTATCTGAGCGGGAGGTCCTGGACGGTGTGCTCTGGGAGCTCGGGAATGTAATTGATCTTGATGTCTGCTGGGTACAGAAATACAGCCCGGGCAATAAAACCCTGACATTGGTGATACACCATGGTTTGTCGGATCAGCTTGTCAAGGAACTCGAAGCAATGACCGTGGGGAACGATATTATTGGAGTGGTGGCGCAAACACGTAAACCGCTATTCTGCAACGATATGGCAAACGATGCAAACTATCGCTGGGAATCAGCCGTGCAAAATGGATTCCTGTCATTTATCGCATCTCCGGTGATCTCGGGGGGCCAGCTTCTGGGGATTATTGGGGGATTATCTGCCAAGGCTGATATATTTACGGTCAACGAGCTCAAATTAATGGCAGCCGTCAGTGCGAGTATATCGGAGGTCTGTCGTAAAGTTGCAAGCGGGCCTGTCGATACCGAAATGGCAAAGCAACAGGATGAGATTACACACACACATCTGTTTTTAAGCGCTCTGAGCCATGAATTGAAGACACCTCTTACCGCCATCATAGCTTCCACAGGCCTGTTAATTGAGGAACTTGACAGGCAGCATGAGGCGGTTTTACTTAAACTGGCCGAGAATATATCACGCAGCGCATCGAGCCTGCAAAACCGCCTGAACGAATTGATTAACCTGTCCAAGAATAAGGATGAATCATACGGGATCGCAAAGAAGGACTTTGACTTCTCCATGCTGGCCGCTGAGGTCGCTGATCAGGTTCTGTCATTGGCCAAGCAGAAAAAGCAGACACTGAGTTTAGAAGTGGAGCCTTACATCAAGATTAATGCTGACGATCAGCGCATTGAACAGGTATTGCTGAACCTTTTATCCAATGCAATTAAATTTACACCGGAAGGCGGTCAGATCTTTCTCAGGGCAGCCAAGGATGGCAACAGGTTGGTGATCAACGTGCAGGACACGGGTCCTGGCATACCGAATGAAGAGAAACGGAAGCTGTTTATCCCGTATTACCATCCATCATCGGACAGGTCGGGGATACCCGGATTGGGATTAGGGCTGGCCATCAGCAAGCAAATTGTGGAGTTACACGGAGGTGCAATCTGGGTGCAAAGCGATGTCGGGAAAGGTAGCACCTTCTCTTTCTCGTTGCCGATACATGAAAAATAAGGTGGAGTGATAGCAGTATGCAGGGACAATTGAAAATCCTGCTCATAGAGGATAATGCTGATATCAGGGAAGTGACCAACCTGATATTTGAGATGCATATGCCTGAAGCCAAGATAATACCGGCTATAAAGGGTGCGGATGGACTTGCGTTAATGAAGTCTGAGTCGCCCGACATGATCATTCTGGATCTCGGGTTGCCCGATATGGACGGTATGAAGGTTTTGAAGGAGATACGCAGCTACAGCGATATACCCATCGTTATACTCACAATAAGAGGTGACGAGACCGACAAAGTAAGGGGTCTGGAGATGGGTGCGGATGATTATATTGTGAAGCCTTTTAACCATAACGAGCTCCTTGCTCGCGTGAAGGCTGTATTCAGGCACCGTGGTAAAAGAGGGGCCGTTAAAAAGAAGGAGGAAGTTAAAGCGGCGCCGGCAGCCAGCGCTAGGGCTGTACCTGTGGAAAAGAAAATAAAGATGGACGTGTCAGCAGGCACGGTTCAGAAGAACGGGGAACAGGTTAAACTCTCGACCACCGAATTAAACCTTCTTAAATATCTTGTTTCGCATGAAGGTAAGGCGATATCGGGAGACGATATACTCACCAAGATATGGGGTATAGAATATGTGGATTGCACATCAAATCTACAGCAGTATATACGTCACCTGCGTGAAAAACTGGAGGAAAATCCTGATAGCCCGCAAATAATTATCCAGGAAGAGAACGGTTATAAAATCGCTCGGAATGCGGTCGAGTACATATAAATTAAGGAAAAAAATACGAACATTATTAGCGTGAGGGACTGGATATGAGTCAGATTCTCTTTCTTTCAAGCGATCCCGTATTAAAAGAGAAGAACGTCGAGATCTTGCAACAAAGCGGCCTTGATGCAAACGGGACATCAGGGTGTCTTGACGGTCTGGTAATGATGGATAAAACCAACTACGATGTCATAATAATTGACGATGAGCTGTCGGATGTCAGCGGCTATGAAGCATGTCTCAAGATCAGGCAACAGCATGCCGCCTTGATCATTCTTCTTGGGACGATCCCGGACTCGGATGCATGGTCTCGTGTAGAGGAGCTGGGTTTTGATCTTTATCTGCGCAAACCCATCAGCCCGCGAGAGTTGTTGGCGCGAATTAAGGCGCTGCTGAGACGGCCTGGCACTGAGGGAACTGCAGAAGATGCCGCTGCGAGGCCGGCTGCCGTCGCCCCGGAAGCAGCTGTTAAACCTCCGGCCAGGTCAATACCCAGACAGAGAGAAGCGGCTGCTCCGGAACATGCACCGGAACCAGCCGTCCGCGGGCCTGTTCACAGCCAGACGCAGCCCGCACAGGTCAAACCTGAGACGGTTATTCAGCAGCCGGCTGCCCCGGGACAGGAAAGGATTATTATCAGATCCCGGCCCGAGCCCCAGCAGTACGAAGCTCCTTCGCAGCCCCAGTCGTCACCTTTACAGCAGCCATATATACCGCCGGCTCCGCCCGTGCCTTCAACGCCGGTAAGCCCGGCGCCCGAACCACCGGTAGTAG
>JAQTLG010000184.1 GCA_028715025.1 Dehalococcoidia bacterium
TGTGCTACGCCTTCCTCTTTCTGTTTGAGGATCCGGTTGGCCTCGTTCTCTTGCAGCGGTGTGGCTTCCTTTCCATCACCTACAAAGCCTGTGACTCCCGGCGTTTCCCTGACTACCTTCCAGCTCTCATGGTCCATCGCCATGCGGACCAGCAGGTAACCCGGGAACATTTTTTTCTCAACGGTCCTGCGTTGCCCGGATCTGATTTCGATTTCGTTCTCTTTAGGTATCTCTACATTAAGGATTTTGTTGCCGGCGTCCATTGATTTTATACGCTGCAACAGCTTATTTTTTACCTTCTCCTCATGGCCGACGTAGGTGTGTATGATATACCACCTGGCACTGGCGTCAACAGTCACGCTACTTGCCACCTAGTAATACTTTTGCCACGAGCTCTGAAAAACCATAGTCAACTGCACCCAGTATAACGCCCATTACAATACACAGGCCCAGAACGATCAGGGTCAGGCGTATGGTCTCCTGCCGGGTGGGCCATACCACTTTCCTCAGCTCTCCGATTATATCGGAGAAAAAGGCAAACCGGCGTTTCTTGGGCTGAGACGGCTGAACCTGAGGTTTCTTGGCCTTTGCCAGCGCCTGACTTTTATTGTCCTGAACTGCCTGGTCTCGCGTTTTGGTAGGTTGTATAACCTTTACCTGCTCTTTATTGGCCACCTTGTTACTTGGTCTCCCTGTGTAGCTGATGACTTCGGCAACGGGGACAATACTTTTTCATTTCCAGACGCTGAGAATCATTCTTTTTATTTTTTTCTGAGGTATAGTTCCTCTCCTGACATGCCGTGCATGCCATGTAAACTACGCCTCTTGCATCGCCTTTTTTTGCCATTTCCTATCCCAGTATCTTGGTGATCACACCTGACGCAACCGTCTTGCCGCCCTCGCGGATGGCAAAGTGCATGCCCTGCTCAAGTGCAACAGGGTAAATCAGCTTGATATTCATTTTAATACTATCGCCGGGCATTACCATTTCCACACCCTGCGGCAGTTCAGTCTGGCCGGTAACGTCCAATGTTCTGATAAAGAATTGTGGTTTGTAACCATTGAAGAAGGGGGTATGCCTGCCGCCCTCTTCCTTGGTCAGAACGTAAACCTCACCCTCGAAATGGGTCTGCGGCTTGATGCTGCCGGGCTTGGCCAGCACCTGACCCCTCTCCACATCCTCACGTTCGATGCCCCTGATAAGGCAGCCGACCGCGTCGCCCGCTTCGCCGGTCTCAAGCTGTTTGTGGAACATCTCGACACCGGTCACCACGGTCTTCTTGGTTTCCTTTATGCCGACGATTTCAACTTCATCACCGATCTTAATCACGCCGCGCTCAATCCTGCCGGTGACTACAGTGCCGCGGCCTTTAATGCCGAACACGTCTTCAATGGGCATTAGAAACGGTTTGTCCACGGCGCGGGCTGGCTGGGGAATATAATCGTCAACAGCGTCCATAAGTTTCATTATGCCGCTGCACCACTTGCAGTCAGGCTTTCCGCAGCCGCATTCCAACGCCTTGAGAGCGCTGACGCGGACGATGGGGATCTTGTCTCCGGGGAAATTGTACTTGGTCAGGAGGTCTCTAAGTTCCATCTCGACCAGCTCGAGAAGCTCCTCGTCTTCCATGGCATCTACCTTGTTAAGAGCCACAACCATGGCCGGCACTTCCACCTGCCTGGCTAAGAGGATATGCTCCCTGGTCTGGGGCATGGGGCCGTCCGGAGCGCTTACAACCAGTATGGCGCCGTCCATCTGGGCCGCGCCGGTGATCATATTCTTAATATAGTCGGCATGGCCAGGGCAGTCCACATGAGCGTAATGCCTTTTCTTGGTTTCATATTCGATATGAGCGATAGCAATGGTAACGCCCCTGGCCTTTTCCTCCGGCGCATTGTCGATGCTGTCAAATGACCTGAACGACGTATCACCGATGCCCTGTTTAGATAAGACTAACGTAATGGCGGCGGTCAACGTGGTCTTGCCGTGATCGACGTGACCTATTGTGCCCACATTCAAATGCGGCTTTTTGCGCTCAAATACTTTCTTTGCCATATGGTTTAACCTCCTTCATTTCTGAGCCCACAATCAGATTCGAACTGATGACCCCGTTCTTACCAAGAACGTGCTCTACCAACTGAGCTATGTGGGCAAATTGCCTAATATTATATATCACATCACGAAGATGCAACTACAAATTATACAATAAAATATTTTAAATTCACAAAATTTAAAAAATTACTGGTGGAGGGAGTAGGATTCGAACCTACGTAGCCCTTAGGGCGGCAGATTTACAGTCTGCTCCGATTGGCCGCTCCGGCATCCCTCCATACCGGTCATCAGATCTTAAGCCCGAGAGGGGAGTCGAACCCGCTAACCTACCGATTACAAGTCGGTTGCGCTGCCATTGCGCCACTCGGGCAACAAAGCGTCCTATCCGCGCTTAAATCAGACGACAAACACGCATTATAGATGGGGCATAGCTAAAAGTCAAGGTAAATCTACATCCCCCCGCTATCTTTACTTGCCCTCGATTTATTTGTTAGACTTAGCTGAGCGCATAATACGACTCAAGGAGAATTGTTATGGGTTCTAAAGATAAGGGCAAGAAGGAACAAAAAAAGCCTAAGAAAGATGCAAAAAAAACGGCACCCTCGATTTTTGAGCCGGTTTCCGAAGTCGAAGTGATCAGGAAGAAAGGGAAAAAAGAGGAGTTCCCTGAATAGGCAGTGGCTGCTTTCACTTCTCGCGGTCGGAAATCCGGCCGCAGGGCATGTGTATGTCTGATCTCGCCCGGCTTAAAGCCATCGTACACGGCAGAGTACAGGGAGTTTATTACCGGGCCTTCACATTTCGCATAGCTAAGAGTTTGTCTCTCAAAGGCTGGGTAAAAAACTCACTCTCGGGTGATGTCGAGGTTCAGGCCGAAGGCGACAGAGAAGACCTGGAAGCATTGCTCAAACAGTTGAAAATGGGTCCGGAAGGCGCGTCAGTCTCCAAAATTGACGTGACCTGGGTGGATTACGCGGGTGATTTCAGCGGTTTTAATGTCAGATACTGAAATCAGTTATCTAATTCGCTTTTACCGGCCTCAATGATATCCAGATACTGGCGGTCAACTCCCAGCATCTCCGAAGCTTCCCGATCGATCTCATAAGGCTCGCCCTCGAATATTTTGCCCGGGCAATCGGTCTTTCCCTTGAACGAATCGTCGGCTGCACTGAATTTTTTCCTGCCGTCGATGATGGCCAGGTCGAAGGGCAATGTGAAGTAGAGGTCGGCATATACCTTGTCCCAGCCGAATTCATCCAGCGAACCCCATCCGCAGTCGGACCCCTTCTTATATTTGCTTACCGGCAGCAGGCTGAGCAAGTTTTTAATGCTGAGAAAGGCATGGTTACCGACAGTGCGCATAGAGGATATGGTGATGAGGAAATCGCAGGAAAGCACGACATTGGGCACCCAGAAAGTCGCCACTGCGAAGGGGTGAGGTAAGGGATTCTCGATCTCCACCCAGATGCAATCCTTGACATCCAGCATCAGAACACGCTGGAAATCGTAACCCAGTGACTTGTAGATCGGATAAACCGATTCTCCGCTGGCGGTGCCCTCGAGGACGATGATATCGGCGTCGCTTACCTGTTTGACCTTATCGATCACCATGCCGAGTATCTCCCTGCTGGTACTGAAAGGATAGGGGTATGGATAACTGGCATTGGGCTTGATCAGGATCTTATGAGCCCTGGAGACCAGCGGGGGCGGCTGAAAAATGTATTGTGACGCTTCGTATATCATCTCAGTATATTAAAACATTCATTTTAATACGGTCGGTCCGCCCAACAGGGGAATCCCGTCTCCGTCCGCATAAATCTAATGGTTTTATTGTATCATTCAAGTCAATGGAAAGATATACCTTTGGCGTGGATTAATTGACTTGCCGTGCCCGGCTTAGGTGGGGGGAGAGTGGGAGGAATAAAAAAACCTTAACATCTGGATAGTGGAAGGAAGTAAATTGATTTCAAAGGTACGGCAGCGTTGCCGCCACCGAACGACCATAGGAGTATATACTCCCTAGAAAGGAGGTGATCCAGCCGCACGTTCCCGTACGGCTACCTTGTTACGACTTCGTCCCAGTCACCAGTCCCACCTTCGGCGACTGCCCCCCTTGCGGGTTAGCCTATCGACTTCAGGTGTTACCGACTTCCATGACGTGACGGGCGGTGTGTACAAGGCCCGAGAACGTATTCAACGCAGTGTGCTGACCTGCGTTTACTAGCAACTCCAACTTCATGCAGGCAGTTTCAGCCTGCAATCCGAACTGAGGATGATTTTTTGGATTGGCTCCAGATCACTCTATCGCAACCTATTGTATCACCCATTGTAGCGTGTGTGTAGCCCAGGATGTAAGGGCCATGCTGACTTGACGTCATCCCCACCTTCCTCCGCGTTATACGGGCAGTCTCGCTAGAGAAATTAACTAGCGACGAGGGTTG
>JAQTLG010000185.1 GCA_028715025.1 Dehalococcoidia bacterium
TCGCCTATATCGGATGAGGCCATTAATGCCTCGCCGATCAGTACCGCGTCGACCTTCAGTTCTCCCATGTCGGCGATATCCCGTGCGGACTTAATGCCGCTTTCGCTGACCACCAGCCTGTCCGACGGTACGAGCGGCCTTAATCGGCGCGTAACGGCGGTATCGACCTTAAAGGTGCGCAGGTCACGGTTGTTGATCCCTATGATCTGAGCCCCGCAATCAAGGGCCTTCTTCAGGTCGGCTTCATCATGTACTTCGACCAGGCAATCCATGCCGAGGTGACGGGCAAAGCCCAGCATATCTTTTAATAAAAACGTATCAAATATTGAGGCGATCAGCAGCAGGCTGTCGGCGCCCCAGGCTCTGGCCTCATAAACCTGGTACGAGTTGAAGATAAAGTCCTTCCTGATTAGAGGTAGCCTGCGTAAGCGAAACGCGTGGTTTATGGATTTTAAGTAGTCCAGGCTGCCCTGAAAGTACTTCGACTCGGTCAGCACCGATATGGCCGTCGCGCCGTGCTCTGCGTATATGCAGGCGATCTCGACCGGATCGAAGTCCGGGCGGATCAGGCCGCGCGAGGGCGACGCCTTCTTCACCTCGGCAATGAGACTGACTTTTTTCCCTTTAATGGCTGAGGCGAGGCTGAGCGGAGCGGGCGCCCGGTGCGCAATCGCCGATACTTTCTCAAGCGGGACCTTCCTCATGGTCGCAGCCAGCTCGGTGCGTTTGTCAGCCAGTATTTGATCAAGAATCATTGTCCCATCCCGTTATTCCAGATCCCGGCCGAAGGTGATGAGCTGATCAAGCTTGCCTGCTGCCCTGCCACTGTCGATCACGGTTGCCGCTGTTGCTACTGCTTCTGTCAGGGACTCGGCCATGCCGCCGATATAGATGCCGGCCGCCGCGTTAAGCAGAACGACATCGCGCCTGGCTGAACGCTCACCGTTCAACACGTTGCGCAATATGTCAGCGTTCTGCGACGGCGAGCCTCCCATCAGACTATTGTCCATAGCGCTGTCCAGCCCCACATCTTCAGGACATATATGCCGGCGGGCGGAGGTAATTCGTACGTCATTTATCTCCCACAATACTGACCGGCCGGAGATGGATAGCTCGTCGATGCCGTTCAGCCCGTGCACGACCAGAGCCCGTTTGGTGCCCATACGGCAGAGCGCGGCGGCGATCTTATCGCCCAGCTCTTCACCGGGCACACCCAGCACCATGTACTCCGCGCCGGCCGGATTGGTGAGCGGTCCAAGTATATTGAAAACCGTCCGTATGCCGATCTCCTTGCGCGGCGCGGCTGCGTATTTCATGGCCGGGTGGAAAGCCTGCGCAAACATAAATCCAATGCCTACCTTCTCCACGCATCGCCTGACTTGCTCCGGCTTCAGCTCGATCTTCACTCCCAGCGCCTCCAGCACGTCGGCCGAGCCACAGTGGCTGCTCATGGCGCGGTTGCCGTGTTTGGCCACTTTCAGCCCTGCTCCGGCCATTACGAAGGCCGCCGTGGTTGAGATATTGAAAGTGTTTGATCCATCGCCGCCCGTGCCGACAATATCTATCACCGGCCCTGTTAAAGATACCCTGCTCGATCTGGCACGCATCACGCTGGCCAGGCCGGCGACCTCATCGGCAGTCTCCCCTTTTAACTTGAGCGCGACCAGAAAGGCGCCCAGCTGGGCCTGAGTGGCCGACCCGTCCATGATCTCCTCCATCACAGAGGAAGCTTCCTCCATGGACAACGAATTGCCGGATACCAGACTCCCAATGGCCTCTTTTATCATCTTAATTTCTCCTTAAAGCCAGGAAGTTCTTGAGAATATCTTTGCCACCCTGCGTCATGAACGATTCGGGATGAAACTGTATGCCCTGCACCGGATGCTCGCGATGGCGCAATCCCATCACGGTGCCGTCATCGGTCCAGGCGGTCACCTCCAGACAATCGGGTAATGTGTCGCGGTTGACCACCAGCGAATGGTAGCGGATTGCATAGAAGGGATCGGGCAGCCCGTCGAAAAGTCCGCTGTTGTTATGGTGAACGAGGGACGACTTGCCGTGCATGATGCGGGCTGCGCGGCAGATAACGCCGCCGTAGCTGTAACCGATGCATTCATGTCCCAGGCAGATGCCCAGAATGGGTATGGTGGCGCCCAGCTCTCTGATGACATCATTGGATATGCCTGCCTGCAGTGGCGTGGACGGTCCGGGCGAAATAATAATCTTATCCGGGTCCATATCAATGATCCCTTCAGGCGTAGCCCTGTCGTTGCGGATCACAACCACCCTTTCCCCCAGCTCGCCGAGGTACTGGTAAATATTATAGGTGAAGCTGTCGTAGTTATCGATCAGTATAAGCATGTTCCCTCCTCGCTGACGATGTATCGCCGGCCTGCTCGATGGCCTTGAGCAGCGCCCGGGCTTTATTCATTGTCTCCTGGTACTCACGCTGAGGCACGCTGTCATAGACGATACCGCAGCCGGCCTGAACATAGGCTGTACCATCTTTGATCACCATTGTGCGTATGGCAATGGCCATATCCATATTGCCATTATGCGAGAAATAGCCGACAGCCCCGGCATAAGGGCCGCGTTTATCCGGCTCCAGCTCGGCGATGATCTGCATGGCGCGTATTTTGGGAGCGCCCGAGACCGTCCCGGCCGGGAAGCAGGCACGCAACGTATCGAAGGCGTCGAATTCATCGCTGAGCCTGCCCTGCACGTTGGTGACCATATGCATTACGTGTGAATAACGCTCGATCTCCATCAGGTCGCTGACCTCCACCGTGCCCGGTTTGCTGATACGCCCGATGTCGTTGCGTCCCAGGTCCACCAGCATGATGTGCTCGGCCCTTTCCTTCTCATCATGCAGCAGCTCATCGGCCAGTGCGGCGTCCTGCAGATGATCCTCCCCACGTGGACGTGTGCCGGCCAGCGGGCGGACTGTCACTATGCCGTCCTCCACCCGGACCAGCGTTTCCGGGGAAGCGCCCACGATATCGAAATCATCCAGATGCAGGAAGTACATATAGGGAGAGGGATTGATGGAACGCAGCGCCCGGTATATATCGAATGGGTCTGCAGTTGCCCGCGTGGAAAGGCGCTGCGAAAGCACTACCTGTATGGCCTCGCCGGCTGAAATGTAGTCCCTGGCTCTTTCAACACAGTCCTCGAAGTCCTGCTGCGAGAAGTTGGATTGAATACCCTGTATATCGGTCTGCTCATGCAGCATTGCCGGGGCGGGTAGCGGCGCCGCCAGTCTTTCCGCCAGCTCATCGATCCGGCTGACAGCTTCGGCGTAGGCCGTCTCAATATCGCCCTCGATGTGGGCGTTTGATACTATAATGGCCTTGTGCGTAACGTGGTCGAAGACCAGCACGGTACCGACTACCATAAAGATTGCTTCGGGCAACCCCAGCGGATCTTTGTCAGGTGAAGGCAATTGCTCGAACCGGGCGGAGGCCTCGTAGGACAGATAGCCGACTGCCCCGCCGCAGAGGATGGGAAGGCCATAGACCTGGACCTGCTTATATCTATCCATCTCGGCTTTTACGGCCTGCAGGGGCCCGGTCTGATCACCGGCATGGACAATAATGGTCTTTTCCGGTTCCGTGCCTATGAAGCTGTAGCGCGCCTGTCGCTGGCCTCCTTCTACACTTTCCAGCAGGAAAGAATATCTTCCCCGGCAGACTTTCAGGAAGGCCGAGACAGGCGTCTCCATGTCGGCAACTATCTCCCGATAGATGGGGACCAGGTTGCCATCCCTAACGAGTTTCTTTACTTCTTCCAATGAGGGATGATACATGCTACGGCCTCCACCAGCCTGCGCGGCTTTGTTTATATTTATTAGATTGCTTCATAGATAATCCTCCTGTTATAAAATTGGGGTAATTAAAAAACCCCCCTGGCTATCCAGGAGGGTTTTAAACTTATCTTAACTCTGCTACGAGGCTATGGTTTCAGGCAATGTCCTCCCGGACATGCAAAAAGCATGTCGCGCCACCACCAGCAGCTAAAGCTGTTGAGGCTGAGGACCTTATCGGCAATTGCCTGACTCATTTGTGCTGCACATGGTAACATCCCAACTAAAAATGTGTCAAATTTATGCGTGCGCTTGATTACAAACGACAAACGCTGGCCATCAAACAATTCCCGCCTTCAGGATTACGGTCGGCAATCTGCATGTAAGGCTGAATACAATATCGGTAACGCCGGAGTTCTACGGCAATTGAGCGCACTCGTACTGCGTTGACAGGTGTCCATTATTTGGGCATACTCCATTAGCGATGAAGAGGCGGAAAGGCGATAATTTAAATCTGTTTGAGTCCGATAACCTGGAGCAGGCAGCGGCTTTACTGGAGCTTAACTGGCAATTTCGCTCATCACGCGCCCTGATGGCCGCCCATCAACTGGGTTTCTTCGAGCCGCTGGCTAAGCCACGGCAGGCAGATGAAGTCGCACTCAAGTGCGGC
>JAQTLG010000186.1 GCA_028715025.1 Dehalococcoidia bacterium
GTTTTTGTACGGCCCGTTCTCACCAAAGCTTGAGATAGAGCAGTATATTATCTGTGGTTTGAATCGTATTATGTCTTCATATCCCAGACCGAGCTTCTCTGCGTATCCTGCGTCGAAACTTTCCAGGAAAACATCCGCGCCCCTGGCCAGCTGATATACGATCTCCTTGCCTTCATGTTTATTTAAATCAATAGCTATGCTTTTCTTATTGCGGTTCAAAGACATGAAAAGCGAGCTTTCTCCCTTGATGAAGGGCCCAAGCTGCCTGGTGGTATCGCCTTCGATACTCTCAATCTTTATCACATCAGCGCCGAGATCCCCCAGATGCATTGAGCAATAAGGGCCGGCGACATCCTCACTTAAATCTACAATCTTTAAGCCTGCGAGAACTTCTGTCATCTAAACCTCCTGCCTGTTTGTTGATTGTCAGCGGATTGCCCTATGAGTTCAGCATTTTCAATATCTCGTCGCGATTCCGATCAGGCTTGACCGTGGGCGTCATTTGCTCCGCCGAAGTCTTGCTGAATTCCCAGGGCGCTGCATACCCTTTTAGGACACCGAACATACTGTCCATATCGAAGAGCCATTCATTTGCCTGCACATGCGGATCACAGATCAGGGCCTCGTAATCATAATTGAATCCGCACGGCACATCGCATCTCCGCAAATGCAGAATCCACCAGTATGCGGGTTTGTCGGCAATTTTCTCCTGAATTAATGGAATCAATTCTTTTCGGTTTTTTACTCTCAGTGTATTTGTCTTAAACCTGGGATCGTCCTGAACGTTCTGTAACTCCAGAGCTGCGCATAGCCTGGGCCAGTAACGTTCTTTCGGCACACTGATGTTTATGTATTTGTTATCCCAAGTCCTGAATGATTGAGAAGGAACAATATGGACACTGGCGCTTCCCAATCGTTCGGGATTTTTACTCGTGGCGAAAAACTCGGACATCCGTGTTATCTGCATAGACATGGTGGCCTGCAGATGCGATGTCTCGATTTTTTGTCCCTTGCCGGTGATTTCCCTGGCCAGCAATCCTATCAATGCCGCCATAACGATGGTCGATGAAGCATTAACATCCGCATGTGCTGCATTTCTGAATATCTCCGGTTCACCGCCTTCTTTTCCATTGACACTGGCGAATCCTGATGCCGCCTGAACGAAATGATCGCCGGCGGCATACTTGGACCAGGGCCCTTTATTACCATAAGAAGTGCTCTCGATATAAATAACGCGCGGATTTATCTTACTCATTGTTTCGTAGCCGAAACCGATTCTCTCAAGTGCGCCCAGGCGTCGGTTATTAATTACTATGTCCGCCCACTGGATAAGCTTTTTACCCAACTCCTTTCCCTTGTCGTCCCGCAGGTCCAGTATTATGCTTTTCTTATTGAAGTGACTGCCTATATAAGTCGATCCATACCCGCCTATGGAAGTACCTACGAAGATCAATCCATCCAGATTGGGCGGTTCGATTCTAATAGCCTCGGCGCCCATGAGCCCGAGCATACTGCATGCAGCCGGGCCGACACCAAAAGCACCGACATCAAGTACCTTAATACCTTCTAACGGTCCTGCCATTCCCTGTAACCTCCTTGCTGTTGATTTGTTTATGCAGACACAATCCCGACTTCCTGTTCCAACTTCCTGGAATGATAGTAATCGGCATCGAACGTTCTATACACGATTATGAAGGCGATTAAGGCGATGAGAAGAATACCGCCATTGACCCACATGGCTATATCAAGGGTAGATGCATCTGAAATCGCACCTGTCATGACCGGACCCCACAGCCCTCCCAGGAAAAGCGCGCTGAAAACGTAGAGACCGTATGCGGTGGCGCGCTGGAAGTAGGGAACCACTTCCTGGATGGCTGTCTGCTGTACAGGCATGAAAGCATACGTGCAGAAGGTGACAATACCGAACAGGAACCACATTTTAAAGGCAACCGCGCAGACAAAACCGGTTATAGAGAAAACCACGCTGATACATATGAAAAGAGCTTTGTTGCGCGGTATATTTCTTGAAATCCTGTCTCCGATCAATCCGCCGACCGGACTGGCTACGAGCGAGGTAAGCATGATAGCGGCTGTCAAAGTCCCTGATAGCGCCACATCCATACCCATATACCGGTTAAAATAGGTCGGCAGCCAGTACATAATCGACATGGCAAACAGATTGGATATCCCGTAAGCTACACACAGGGCAACCACTGTTTTATTCTTTAAGATGTCTTTCATAACGCTGCCGAAGCTTGTAGCTTTACCACCGGCAGCTGCATCCCTCGGCGGGTTTTTATAATCAGCCATGAACCATGCCAGTATGGCAAACAGGATTCCGGGTACAGCTACGGCCATGAAGGCAGTGCGCCAACCGAATTTTACGGCTACAGCGCCACCTACCAGCATACCTATAGCCGTTCCCACCGCAGTAGCGGTCATCCAGGTTCCCGTTACGGTCGCCCTGCGTGACTTCTTTATCGTGGCCATGACTAATGACTGACCGCCTGAAGCGAAGCTTGCCTCACCTAGCCCCAGTACTGCTCTGGAAGCCACGAGCTGCCCGAAGTTAGTGGCCAGGCCGGTCATGAACTAGCCTATACTCCAGACTATCGCCATCAGCGAAATCATTTTACCTCTCGTCCAACGGTCATGGATATAAGAAAGAGGGATGGCCAGCAGCCCTATCGCGGCAAGCACGGTCGTTCCCAGCAATCCCAGTTGAGTATCACTCAGACCAAGTTCAGCTTTTAAAAGCGGGAACATGGGACTGATAACCGACCTGGTAGCAAAATCGAGCAGGTAAAGAACATAGAGAACCACCATCATATACCAGATTTTCCATGTCGGAAGAGGAAGTATCAATTTTTCATCATCAGCACCATTCGGTTGCTTCATTTATCACAGACCTCCAATATATATAATTACTGAGATATCCTGACTATCGGTTATTACTGAACAACTCCCTTTTTCTTCAACTCAGCTATTTGCTCTTTACTGAAATTGCTTTGAGAAAGTACCTCGTCAGTATGTTGCCCGGGATGAGGACAGTATGTTCGATAAGTAGCAGGCGTGCCGGACATTTTCAGGGGATTGCCCAGTTGCGTGATCTGTCCCAGAACGGGATGCTCTTTCTTCATGACCATCTGGCGGCTTATCAACTGCGGATCTTTTACCGCTTCCTCAATGTAATTGACGGGAGCCATCATGACCTGCCTTTGTTTGGCCCATTCCCACCATTCATCCCTCGTCCTGGTCAGGAATAGTGAGCTTAATATTGCGAACATTTCCTTTCTGTCTTCATCGTTTTGAGGCCACTGGCGCGAAACAAGCTCAGGTTTTCCTACGTCTTCACAAAAAGTCTTCCAGAATTGCGGCTCGATAAACTGAACTGTGATATACTCTCCGCCTTTGGTCAGGTAAACCGAGCTGCAGGGTTCTCCACCGGTCACCATGGTCTTGCCGCGCCTTCGTTTCTCACCTGTAACAAGGTGAATCGATACATCGGTTGCTATAAGAGAGAACACGGCGTCCGTATAGCTGATATCGATGAGCTGTCCCTCGCCGGTCTTTTCCCTGGCGATAAGCGCAATCAGAATAGCCGCCAGCGGATGCAGGGCAGCTCCCGCCATATCGGCCACCATATTGCTCGGGTAACAGGGGGGACCGTCTGCCGGGCCAATCAGGCTCAGAGCACCCGATACACCCATAAAATTGGCATCGTGACCAACGACATCGCGATACGGACCGGTTTGACCGTAACCGCTCACCTGGCAATAGATGAGTCGCGGATTTATTTTTCTGACGGTTTCATAGCCTATCCCAAGGCGGTCCATCGTTCCCGGACGCGAGTTTTCAATCAGGACGTCCATATCTTTAATCAGTGTGCGTACCAGATCACGTCCTTCATCCGACCGCAGATTAATTTTGATGCTTCTTTTATTACGATCGATGAATGTGTAGGCGGACATCAGTTCCTCCGAAGCACCCTTAACATGTTCCGTAGCAACGTGCCCGACTGGATCAACCTTGATTACATTGGCGCCAAAGTCCGCCATGTGCATGGCTGCAAAGGCCGGCGGATACCCGCGGCAGAGGTCCAATACTTTTATTCCTTCCAATGCCAGAACCATGAAATATCCTCCCTTTTCTTTATTTGGATTATTTAACGGAAGAAATCTTATCCCCCCGATTTAGGCGTGGGCTTCTTCAATCCGTATCTCTCGTAGAATCTGGCGGGAATCCCATTGGGATCTTTATATATATGGAATTTACACGGCTCCTCTCCCACTTTTTCCGGAATATCGATTACCCATAGCGGATAACCCGTCTTCTCCATGGGGATGATGTCCTGGAGAACAATGGGCGCAATAAATAGGAAAATTGCGCTTCCCGAATGTCATTTTTTGCGGATTCTCTATTTTTACAAAGCTTTTCGGGGGCTCATAGCTGTTAGCGGCAAT